>JAYGEV010000021.1:0-7506 GCA_046582225.1 Pseudomonadales bacterium | reverse complement strand
TCATCAAATATCAAACACCTGCCCTCCTCCCAGCAACGTATCTCTTCGTCGACCCGCAACCAGCAACTCTGGGTATCCTGCGGAACCTGCAACGCCAGGTGCCCGCGAACAACCGCCCGGGTTGGACCTCTATGGGGTGGAATGTGATAGCGGGGAGCAAGAATTGAGAACCAGGCATTCTGCAACCCCGGCAGTTGTTCGAGCGCGCGCGCAGTCTCCGGACAACGTTCGCAGTTTTCATCGAGGCGAATCCCGAATACGTAAAACGCAAACGTTTTCCAGCTGTCGCCCTTGGATACCCGCTTCTGGTCCGGCGAAAGCTGGTGAAATGCAGGGATTTCTTCGGGGTGACGCATCAACCGGTCGAGTTCGTCGCGGATCGAGCGCCACTGACTTTCGAATCCCGAAACCCAGGGAAACTCTGAGCTGTCCAGAATCGGTCCGGTGCCGACCAGAGAATGATTACCTTGAAAATCGCCGATGCTTCGAAGCAGACGTTTGCCACCCTTTATCACCCAGCGACGAAGGGTCGAGGCGCTGCTCATGGGGCGTCACCCACAATTCGCTGCGCCAGGCGCCAGTCTTCTATGGAGTCAACGTCGACTGCCGCATTGGGTTCCTGCAATCGCACAGCACCGATGCGGCATCCCGCTCGGGCCGACAGCGTGGTCATTGCCGAGGCGAGGGTCAGACGGCCTAGCGCATAGCTGAGAAGAAATCCCCAGCCGATCCGACGAGCGATTCTAACTGGCCGTTTACGATCCTGTTGCAGGTCGCACCAGAACTCGAAGGCACGCCGGCCCGCCTCAGTCCGCACAAAAAACAGATTCGCCCCGCACAGACCGCCATCGGCAAATTTCAATACCGTGCGCCGACTGTCCGGATATGCGCTTTTGACGAGTTCGTAGGGCACCAGCCCCACTACTACATCCAGGTCGTTTGTGGCCGGCGCAGCCTTCGCGGCTGCAGCCTCACAGAATTCGTCCACCATCCGCTCGGTCAACAGCGCATGATCCCCGGTCGTCACCAGCAATGGCGGCTCGAGTCGCGCCATGCCGGCAATCGCGCTGGATGCGGGATCGCCCAGGGGTTCGAGCCACGTTGCACCGTAGCGCCTGATCACTTCGCGGATCTGCTCGCTGGCGTCAAGAATATCGTGTGCTGGCCCTACCACAATTCCTGGCTTGACCAGGTTGCAGGCCTGCAGCGCGCTGAGCACCCGTTCAATGGCCGGACGACCGCCCACCGGCACCAGGATATCTACCGGAACTTCGGCCATCGCGCTCAGAGCGGTGACCCCGCTACGCTGACCGGCGAGAACCACGCTGTCGTATAGCGGTCCGGAGGTCACGGTTCAACGCCAGCCAGAGTTTTCTCGTACATCGCATAGGTCTTGGTCACTTCACCGCCGATGGATTCCATGATGCTGCGCATACCCTTATTGTCTTCCAGAATCCAGGACAGTTCGGCGCGTTCGAGCCCCGCGAGGTGGGCGGGTTCACGCAACGCACTGATGCAACTCATGGCCAGACCGGTTCCCATTCGGGTGTTGTGAAACTGGCGCCGCACCCCCATCAGCGGAACTCGACCGGTCTTCGGATAGCGGACCTTGATCCGCCACAGCAGTTTCGCCCAGCCGAACGGCAACAGATTGCCATTCAGGTCACCGATTACTTCATTGAGATTCGGCATCATCACGATAAACGCGGCCGGCTCACCTTCGACTTCAGCAATGTGCACAAACTCCTTGGGCACCAGCATCATGATCTCTTTGCCCACCGCCTGAAATTCCTCGTAGGTCCAGGGCACGAACTTCCAGTTCTCCGACCATGCATCGTTAAAGATGCTTCGCAACACCTCCAGCTCCGCTTCGAGATTGCTGCGGTCGAGCAGCCGCATCGTGAAACGCTTTGCCATCTGCTTGAGCAGGACGTTCATCAGGCGTGGCCGCTCAAACAGTATCGGCATCTCATAAGCCAGCATGCGTTGTGCTTCTGTGTATCCTCTGGCCAGCAACGCATCCGCGTAGTAACGCCGGCCGTGGCCCATCATGAAGTATGGCGGCGTTTCGAACCCCTTCACCAGCAGGCCAACCTCCTGATTAACATTCAGGCTGAACGGCCCGACCAGTCTTTGACAGCCTTGCTCGACGAGCCAGCGTTCCCCCGCCGTGAACAGCCCGTCAATGACCTCGTCGTCGTCGATGCTTTCAAACATCCCGAAGAACCCGCCATGGGCATCATGACGCTGCCGATACAGATCGTCGATCTGAACCGACAGCCGGCCCACCGGCTGGTTGCCGTGATACGCAACGAAGGGCTGCCAGCGCGCGTGTTCAAAGAACGGATGATCGCTGGCAATGGCATCTCGGCGTTCCATCTTCAACGGCGGTACCCAGCAGTCATCATCGGCATAGACGTGCCAGGGAGTGGCAATGAAGTCCTTCAGCCCGCGCTTGGTGTCAACGACCTCTATTCGCACGGACATGGTCTGGTTTCCCCGGATATCAGCAATGCCCTTCGATCTCCGCCCCGCGGAGCATGCCAACGATTTGCTCTGAGCACTTACTCACCGGCTGAAAAACCTCGGTCTTGCCGAACAGCGAAAATCCAATATAGCCCCGCAATCGCAGGTTGCCGTCACGGTCGAGCTTCAGGTAACTGGAGAACGTGCTGCCGCTACCTGGATCGTACAGCTTGCCGCGCCAGGCTCCGCGCTTGAAACGGTAGCCGCTCAATACCTGCAGGCCAATCACCGGTCGGGACTGCAGTCGCGAGTCAGGATTTTTTCGGTCCAGACGCGGCTTGCGCATTGCGATAACCTCGCCGAGCAATTCATCACCATCGCGACTGATGGAGAATATCGTGCCTTTCGATGCCCATACTCCTAGGACTCTGCCGGGATCCTGCGCAGCCGCGTCGGCGCCCACCGGCATGCCTGTGAGCACAAACGCCAGCGCGAACAGGATCTGGTGGGTGCCGGTACGCATCGCGCGCAAGGTTACCCCAGCAGGCAAGCTCACTGCCACCCGTCGGCAGGAGTTCGCCACCGCAACGTTCAGCGAGTATTCAACAACGATCAGGTGGTGAAGTTCGACGGAATATCGGTTACAAAACTACCCTTAGACCCTGCAGGCCGATGTCCGGCCACCTGAGGTCCGACTTATCGAGGAAACAGCCTTGGCAGCACCACTGCACGACGTCACCGTACTGACTATTGAGAGCTGGATGGCGGCTCCGAGCGCCAGCGCAATTCTCGCGGATCTCGGCGCCAACGTGATCAAAATCGAACCGTTGGGCGGTGATCCAATGCGCAACAATTCGAGATCGCCAAAGGTCGATGGGCCGTTGAAGGATTTCGATTGCCAGTTCGATGTCGACAACCGCGGCAAGCAGTCCATCGCGGTCGCCCTGGATACCGACGCGGGCGTTGAGGTGGTACACCGGCTGATCACCCGGGCCCAGGTGTTCATGTGCAATCTGTTGATCCATCGCCAGGAGCGATTCGGGCTCGATCCCGACAGCGTACTCAAGCTGAACCCGAAGATTGTTCACGCCACACTCACCGGATACGGCACCAGCGGTCCCGATGCCTGGCGGCCGGGTTACGACGTAACCGCATTCTTTGGCCGCTCCGGCCTTTACGATGCGAGCCGCGAAGGCGATGACGGCACGGTGCCCATGGCTCGGCCCGCCCAGGGTGACCACACTGCCGGGCTGGCTTTGCTCGGTGCGATTCTGGCCGGCTTGCGGGCGGCAGAAACCACCGGCGAGGGCCAGGTGGTCGAGACCTCGCTGTTCGAGACCGCGATCTGGACCCAGGCGACAGATTTTGGCACCACGGCCATAGACCACGCGCCGGTGCGCCGTCGCGCGCGCCACCAGCTGCTCAGCCCCACCGCCAATCGATACCCGTGCGGAGATGGCAAATGGCTGGTAGTGAACATGATTGACAGGGGTGCTTTCCCGCGGTTGTGCAAAGCCATTGGCCGCGAAGACTGGCTCGACGACGAGCGATTCAGAAGCGCTCGGGGTCGATACGACCACATGGCCGAACTCGTCGACGGAATCGACGAGGCACTCTCAGCCCGCAGTCGAGACGAATGGGGAGTGATCTTCGATGATCAGGGCCTGATCTGGGGGCCCGTGCTCACCCTTGATGAGGTGTCCCGCGACGACCAGGCCCACGCGATCGGCATGTTCCCGGAGATCGAACATCCGGAATTTGGCGCGTACCGATCCGTGAACATCCCGTTCCGTTTTCGTTCCAGCGACGTGAAGCCACGGGGTCCGGCGCCGAGCATTGGCGAGCACTCACGAAGCATCCTGCGCGATGCCGGCCTGGAGGACGGCGACATCGACGATCTCGTTACCCAAGGGACGGTAGGAACCGGAAGCTAGCCGACAGCCGCGGCTTCCTCTCGGGTGAAGAATACATTGTCGCGGAGAAATCCGACGGTGATGGCGGGTTTGAGGGCGAGAATCACGCCTTTACAACTGAACGATACGGCCCATTCTTCGGGCAACCCAACGATCAGGTGGGCGGGCGCGGGATTGCCATTTTCAAATCTGGCGATTTCTACCCGTCCGGTATCTTCGTCACGAAATGCCGGCAGGAAGCGGAGTTTACGATTGTTCGAGCTGATGCCGTTGGTGCCGGCAAAAGCCCGGTTCTGTTGATCAAGCGTCCGCTTACTAACTGGTCGGTTCATACTGCTCTCCGACTCCATCCAGGCGCCCGCGTTTTACATTTTCCGTGGCGCTCTAAAGGTTCACTCTTTTTATATTCACTCTTTTTATATTCACGGAAGCATCATCCGTGCCAACCAACCATGGGTTGGCTGCGGCTTCATAACACCATGTTTCGCCTGAACAATTTGTGAACGCCCGGTAAGCTCGGGGCGGATCGGTCAGACCCGGAGTGACACATACGGTCAATCCAGGCCGCAACAGGGCTTCGTAGAGGCCCAACGACAGGCTCGAAAACCGGTCGCAGACGACCACGGCCGAACCCGTGCCGGGCTGAAAACAGCAGCCCCTGGCTTATACTTCGCCGCGGATGTAGTGCTGCATCTGGTCGATGGTGGAGGCCTGATCTTCAATGATGCAGGAGAAAAGATCCCGCAGGGACAGCATGCCAACCACGGCTCCGCCATCAATCACCGGCAAGTGCCGGATGTGGTGTTTTTTCATCTTCGCTACGCAATCGCCCACCCGATCGTGCGAGCTGGCGGCGATCACCTCACGCGTCATGATTTCCGCGACAATCGTTTGCTTTGAGGCCTTGTCACGGAGGATCACTTTGCGGGCGTAGTCGCGCTCGGAGATGATTCCCACCAGATCAGCATCCACCATCACCAGCAACGCGCCGACTTCATGGTCGGCCATGCCGCGGATGGCGTCGTAAACGCTGTCTTCGGGATGCACACTACGAATTCGATTGTCCTTGTGTGCGAGGACTTCGTGAACGGTTTTCATCGGCTACCCCCCCGTTCAGGTTCAAAGTGACTATCCAGCACGCCACGCTGAAGTCTAAAGAACCGGCTGCTAATTCACATTCGTTAGTTTTCGCGCCAATCTTCGGGAAGATCCAGGTCTTTCACCCCTTTTAGCAGCTGGCGACAGGTAAGCTAACCGAGAAAATTGCCGCGCTGGTCCACGACCGGCCGGCGACGATGCTTGTGGTCCAGCATCGACAACGCCACATCGATGATCTGCTCATCGGGGCTCACCGTTTCCAGCGTTGTGTTCATATGGTCCTTCACCAGGATCGTGCCCACGTCTTCCTGATGGGAACTACCCGATAGAATCGCGCGCAAACAGTCGAGCTCGGAGAGCATTCCCACCGGTGTGCGGTTCTCATCGACTACCGTGACCCCGGAAATTTTGTGGATGGCTGCAAACAACTCGGTATCCGGGTTCACAACAACCGGGCGCCTGACCATATGATCGCTGACCTTCACCCCCGCTTTTCTAAACATGCCTGTTCTCCTGTCACGTTGTTTGTGTACCCGCTAACTTCCGAGCACGTTGCGTACCATGTCGATCAGCGGCGTCGGATAGATTCCGAAGGTGATCAGCATGGCACCCAGGATGACCAGAATCGACATCCCTTCGGGCGTCTGGGTGGCATATGGGTACTGCACAGCCGTCCCCGATCGCGTCATGGCAAGTACGACCCTTAAGTAGTAGTAGATTGAAACCGCACTGCCAAGCACCAGCGCCCATACCAGGATCCACAACGACCCATCGATGCCTGTGGTGATCAGATAAAACTTCGCAATAAAACCGATGGTCAGCGGTATTCCCGCCAGCGACAGCATGGCCAGGGTCAGTATCGTCGCCAGCACCGGTCGCCGCCAGAACAGCCCTTCGTATGCATCGATACCCTCCGCATCCGTTTCAGCCGCCGCCGAGGAAAGCACCGTGACCACGCCAAACGCGGCCAGCGTCATCACAAAATATCCGGCGAGATAGACCATCGCCGCCTCCGCGCCGATCCGGTGATCAGCGAGCACCGCCACCGCGAGCAATGCAATGAACAGGTAACCCACGTGGCCGATGGATGAATACGCCAGCAACCGTTTCACGTTGGACTGCAACAGGGCCAGCACATTTCCGAATACCATGGACAGTACAGCGAGCACCGCGATCACGGTGAACACCACCTGATTCGACAATGCTTCGCTGTCGATCACATAGCGCAACACGAATGCAAACACAGCACCCTTGGACACGGTGGCCAGGTAGCCACTCACGGGTGCCGGAGCGCCATGGTAGACGTCAGGAGTCCACATGTGGAAAGGCACGAGCGACAACTTGAAGGCCAGACCAGCGAACAGCAGACCCTGACCCACCAGCACGTGCAACTCGAATCGCGGTTGATCGACGACTGCGTGGGCCAGCTCTGAAAAAATCAGCGTACCGGTAGCGTTGTAGATGAGCGCCATGCCGAACAGCATCGTGGTCGATGCGACTCCGGACAAAACCAGATACTTCAGCGACGCTTCGAGCGGTGGATGGCCCTCCTCCGGATACGCGATCAACACATACAGCGAAATCGACAGAATCTCCAGGCCGAGCAGGAACGCCGCGAAGTGATAGGACGCCGCAAGAACCATCGCACCCAGGGTGGCAGTGCCAAGCAGGATGTAAAACTCGTCGGGATCACCCGCGCGATTTTCCAGATATTTATGAGCCAGCACGGCAGTTACGATCGCAGCAACGAGGAACAACCCGTTGAAGTAAGCGGCATAGCCATCCAATCGCAGAAACTCCGTCACAACCAGCTCGCCGGCACTCAAACCCACAGGCAGGGAAATCAGGGTAGCAACCAGAACCAGTACTCCGGACACCATGGATACCGTTCGGCCACGACGGAACGACACCACCAGCAGGTGCAGGAGAATGCCCACGGTAATCGTGATGTATGGGCTGAGGGCGAGAAATTCCTGATTACTCATGGCATTCCAACCCGCATCACGTCGAGCACCGGCGCCGACAGGTC
>JAYGEV010000490.1:0-2755 GCA_046582225.1 Pseudomonadales bacterium | reverse complement strand
CGGGTCGGACGAAAAGTGCAATTGGATCATGGACAATCTGGGAGCGAATGGCGCGATCAACTACGAGACCGAAAACGTTTCCGCTCGGATCGGCGAGCCGTTGCCTGGCGGAATCGACATCTGCTTCGATAACGTCGGGGGTGAATTCTGGATGCCGCACTGGGACAGCTACGATTGGGTTCGCGGGTCATTCTGTGTGGCCGGATATCTGAGTACGCCAATACAGGTGCGCCGTTTGAGCTGGAAAATGCAGCCAACCTAGTCAACGTCTGTCTGCGAATGGAGCGTCTGGCGCTGTTCGAACACATGAGCCGGTTTGACGATTGGCGCGAGACCATGACCAGTTGGATTGCCGAGAAGAAACTGACCTACCACGTTGATGTGCTCGAAGGGTTTGAAAACTTACCCCAAGGACTGATTAGACTGTTCACCGGCGGAAACACGGGCAAGCAGTTGATCAGGCTGGCGAGTGCTGCCAGTTAGCGATCAACATCTGACGATCTGGAGTGAAATGACTTTACCATGCAACTTACGACGTCCGGCCGCGCTTTCGGCGAAGTCCTGGATTTGGTGTTTGATCCTGGCCGCGATCTTGCCCTGTCAGGCGATTGCAACCGAAATAGATTTTACTCGCCACCTTTCCCAGCACGCTGACACCCCCGCAGATTCCGGAATCTACACAGAATCGTTTTTTGGCGTTCCGGGAAACGCCCGGTTGATCGTCATCCGCACCGGTACCGGGATCAGCCCAACCATTCAGCTGAATGGAATAGAAGTTGTGGGCGAAAACAACGCGCTTGATGAGGGCCGTTTGGAAATTTACGTCGTGCTCGCCGCAAGCAATTCCATCACGGTGGCGATGAGCGGATCGTCGGACAGTTCGATAACGGTTCGAGTTAAACAGATGGCAGATATCGAGCTGCATGTGGTATCCCGCGTGCACTTCAATACCAACGTCAGCGATTTTGTTGCTGCGCGCGAGTTCTACGCCCGGTTGGGATTCGAGACGCTGTCGGGTTTTCCGGACACCAATACGCTGGAAATGGCCCAGGCGATCGGTATCAAAACGCCCACTTCCTATGATGGTGCCAGCGGCGAAGCCGCGGGCGGATATCTGTTGCATGGTGAGCTGATCGGAGTGGGTGGTTTTTCAGGCGGGATGATCGACCTGATCGAATTTACCGTGCCTCGCAATGAAACACCGCCATACGTTGAGATAAATCATCTCGGGATGGCGCGTGCGGCAATGCAAACCACAAACATCACCGCCGACTACAAATACCTGCAGGAGCAAGGCGTTGAGTTCATTGCAGCACCAACGTCCCGATCCGACGGAACGATGTTTACAATCTTCAGCGATCTGGACGGTACTCACTACGAGTTGATCGAAGTCGAGGGCGAGGATGAGGAAACGGACACGACGCATATTGTCAGCCTCGCCCAGGTGAACGTCAACGTGAGCGATTTCGAACGCTCCCGGGCCTGGTATCAAATGTTGGGATACGAGGTTACCCAAAAGTTGCCGACTACCGACTCAAACCAGGTATCCAGCGCGATGGGGTTTGAAAAACCCTATGAGATTAACGGCGCTATCGTCACCAGCGAGAACGACGATACAACGTTGGAGCTGGTGCAATGGATCACTCCATACAACCCAGAACGGGCCTACGATATTCCCGTGAATCATCTGGGCATTCATCGCATGGCATTCGCCACCAGCGACATTGCCGCAGACGTCGCCGCGCTCAAAGCCCAGGGAGTCGAGTTTGTCTCAGAGATAACGCCATGCTGCTCAGGGTCGGATTCCTCGGGCAGCATCGTTGCCTTCTATGATCCAGACGGCACGGTCGTTGAACTCGTAGAGCAACCGTTCATGGCCCTGTTCTCAATTCTAATGTGGCTCAGAGACCTGTTTAACTAACCCGAGGAAACCCTTCGGATCAACGCTCCTTTGCCTGTTAAGCCATTGCGGCAGCGACAGCCATTGTTTCCTGCAGATCGAAGTACTTGACCCACTCCGTGATCAGGCCACCCTTCACGCGAAAGTGCGAACCGTAGGAGTTTTGATATCTGATACCCCCGGAAACAATCCCTTGGGGCGACAGGTCGTCACCCATCGAGCGGGGTCTTCGGTTGCAAGGATATCGATGTCGTAAAAACTCAGTTCCTCCAGGTTCTTGCGCGCGTCACCAAAGCGCGTATTCACCTCCTAGATTCCCTGGAAGGCGCGTTGAGACCCTTTTTCCGCCAACGGGGTGCTCACAGCCACTGCTCGAAATTCGCGAAATCCCGCATTCCTCTCTAGTCACGCTGCGCATTGGCGAATCGTCTGCGTCAATCCATCAAAGCGTGAATGCGCGGCGTTTGGTCGTCGTCGTAAACCGTGCCACGGTCATCGGCTACGTACTGGCGGTTGATGGACTCCACCAAACCACCCGAGGCTCCGAGCGCCTGGACCATGCCGGCATAGTTGGGATGGGCGAAGTGAGCTTCCAGAGAGGCCGGGTCTTCCCAGAGTTCGTAAACCTGGATTTCGGTCGGGACAACGGGGTCTGCAGCGAAACAATACATCAGGCATCCAGGCTCTTCGTCCCGGGTTTTTGCCTGAGGTTCGGTGCTGACCACCGTTGCCCGGTCTCGATCTTCCTGGGTTTCGAATACCAACCTGGCCGTTACGATAATCATGGGTTCCTCCTCGTCCGCCTAAGGACATCAGGTGATTATTGGTATGTGTGCGCCTTAGGCGGCTTCCCGC
>JAYGEV010000471.1:0-5246 GCA_046582225.1 Pseudomonadales bacterium | reverse complement strand
GCGCCTTGGCAGATAACCCCCGAGCGCAACACGGCGCTCGTGCAGATACTTCATTTCTTCGGTGTCTGCCGCAGGCAGATAGAACGCTGCCCGGGATATCGCTTCCTCGGTAAGCGGAATATTCAGCCGCTTTGCCAACTCCTGGCGTTCGGTTTCGTTGAGCTGCTTTTTCTGATGTACGGTGTTGCTACCTTCGGTGCCGGGACCAAGCCCATCGCCCTTCACGGTCTTTAACAATATGACGCACGGCTTTCCGCGCATCTCGGCGGCTTGCTGAAAGGCAGCGTAAATTTTCTGATGGTCGTGGCCGCCGCGTTTTATGGAACGAATCTCTTCGTCCGACAGGGTCTTCATCAACTCGGCGAGCTCCGGCGTATTCTCCACCCAGTGTTCGCGGACCACGTCACCGCTGGAAACGGTATACATCTGGTAATCACCATCCACCGCCTGCTCCATGCGGTCTTGGAGTATCCCGTGTTCATCTCGAGCCAGAATCGCGTCCCAGCCGCCGCCCCAGATCACCTTGATCACATGCCAGTCCGCGCCACGAAAGGCGCGCTCGAGTTCCTGGATGATCTTGCCGTTGCCTCGCACCGGCCCGTCCAGTCGCTGCAGATTGCAGTTGATGACCAGTACCATGTTGTCGAGGGATTCCCGACTGGCGATGTTGATCGTGCCCAGCACTTCGGGCTCATCGGACTCACCGTCGCCGATGAACGTCCAGATCTTGCCACCGTTGCTGGGCTTCAGGCCGCGGCTTTCGAGATATCTGGCGAACCGAGCCTGATAGATCGAGCTGGGAGTCGATAAGCCCATGCTGGCCGTCGGCATCTGCCAGAACCAGGGCAGGCGCCGTGGATGAGGATAAGACGGTAGTCCACCACCGACCCCGAGTTCGCGTCGGTAGTTGCTGATCTGGGATTCATTCAAACGACCTTCCAGGAACGCACGCGCATATACGCCAGGCGCGGTGTGCGCTTGAAAGTGCACCTGATCGCCGCCGTATTCGTCGGACCTGGCCCGGAAGACGTGATTGAATCCAACCTCCATCATCGTTGCGGCAGACAGATAGGTGGCGATGTGACCCCCGACCCCGGCGCCGCTGTCGTAAGCCTGCAGCACCATCGCGACCGCATTCCAACTGACAATGTCGCCAAGCCGCATCTCCAGCTCGACATTGCCCGGATACTCCGGCTGATCGCGAACATCGATGGTGTTTTTGTAAGGGGTATTGAGCGCAGCCTGGGTAAATACCAGCCCGCGACGGCTCAGATGCGCCTGCAGCTTCCCCAGCAACTCCCGGGTCTGATTTTCGCCACGATGCATCAGCACGTCGTCGATTGCGTCGCACCACTCTTCCTGTTCGGTGAGCCACTCGTCCTGCAACTGAATGTCTTCGCGCATCGTGTTCCCTAATTCACACTACCCGGGGGGGAACCTACGCGATGACGGCATTCTGGTAAACTCCCGCGCAAATTCGAAGAAGCGCTTTGGGGAGTGGACATGACTAATACGACCGGTAGGCTATTCGTTGTGGCGAGCATTCTGGCTCTGTTGTCTGGCTGCAGCGACGATGGGAATTCTTCCGCCGCACCTGTGACCGAAACAGCGACGAGCCGCCTCAGCGCGCCTGCGAGCGTCGCGGCGGCGCAACGCGCCACCGCCATCCAGACTGCCATGGCGGGCATTGACGGCGAACGCATCACCAACGCAGACGAAGAACCGGGCAACTGGCTCGCCCACGGACGCAGTTACGACGAACAACGCTTCTCGCCACTTGCGGATATCAGCACAGAAACCATCGACGACCTCGGCCTTGCGTGGCACTGGGACACCGGCACCCTGCGCGGCCTGGAAGCCACCCCAATCGTCGTTGACGGCGTCATGTTCTCCACCGGTTCCTGGTCCGTGGTCTGGGCCCACGATGCAAAAACCGGAGAGCTGCTATGGCAATACGATCCACGGGTGCCTCGAGAGTGGGGCAAGTTTGCCTGTTGCGACGTGGTCAACCGTGGTGTCGCGGCCTGGAAGGGGCGGATCTACGTCGGCACGATCGACGGCCGTCTGATCGCGTTGAACGCCGGCACTGGTGCACCTGACTGGGAAGTCCAGACCACCGATCCGAAACGCCCATATTCGATTACCGGCGCACCCCGAATCCTCAAAGACAAGGTGATCATTGGCAACGGCGGTGCTGAGTATGGTGTCCGCGGCTACATCACTGCTTACAACACCGACACCGGTGCCGAAGAATGGCGTTTCTATACGGTTCCGGGAGACCCCGCCAAGCCGTTCGAGTCGCGGGCGATGGAAATCGCCGCGCCTACCTGGCGCGGCGGCAAATGGTGGGAGATCGGCGGCGGCGGCACGGTGTGGGATTCCATGGCCTACGACCCGGAGCTGAATCTGTTGTATATCGGTGTGGGCAATGGCGCGCCCTGGAACCGCTACATCCGCTCACCCGGTGGGGGCGATAATCTGTATCTCTCGTCCATGGTCGCGATCAATCCCGACAACGGCAGCATGGTCTGGTATTACCAGACAACACCCGGCGATACCTGGGATTACACCGCCGTGCAGCACATGATTCTGGCGGATATTGAAATCGAGGGCGAGGCGCGCAAGGTCATCATGCAGGCGCCAAAAAACGGATTCTTTTATGTGCTCGACCGTACCAATGGCGAGTTCATCTCAGCCGAGGCGTACGTGCCCGTGACATGGGCAACCCGCATTGACTCCGAGACCGGTCGGCCGGTAGAAAACCCGGACGCCCACTACGCCAACGCCGTCAAGACCATTCGCCCCGGTCCGCTGGGCGGCCACAACTGGCATCCGATGAGCTACAGCCCGAACACCGGCCTGGTGTATATCCCGGCGCTGGATCTGGCATGGAAGTACGCCCAGGACAACGCATTCAAATACCAGCCCGAAGACTGGAACCTGGGCGTTGCGACCAGCGAGATGGCACCCTCCAAAGACCCCGATGAACTCATTGAAGCGTTGCAGGACGTGAAGGGGCACCTCGCCGCGTGGGATCCGGTGGCTCAGCAGGAAGTGTGGCGCGTTCAACATCCCATGACCTGGAACGGCGGCCTGTTGAGCACCGCCGGCAACCTGGTTTTTCAGGGCCGGGCAGACGGGGTCTTTGCCGCTTATCGGGCAGACACTGGAGCGCTGGTTTGGGAGTTTCCGGTCGACGTCGGCATCATCGCCGCACCGGTAACCTATACCGTGGACGGTGAGCAGTACGTCGCGGTGGTCGCCGGGTGGGGCGGCGCATTTGCTCTGACTTCCGGGGTGCCGCGTCACAAAGCCAACGTTCTGAGCGAAGGGCGCATCCTGGCGTTCAAGCTTGGCGGCGACAGCCAGCTGCCGCGGCTCGATGTTGCGTTCATCGACGTGCCCGAGCCTCCAGCGATGCACACCACGCCGGAACAGGTCGCCGCAGGAGAGGGTTTGTACCATCGCTATTGTGCCGTGTGCCACGGTCCCGGCGTCACGCAGTCCACCGGCGGCATTGCCGATCTGCGCTACAGCACCGGCGCCATCCATGACAGCTGGGACTCAATCGTCCGTGGCGGGGCTTTCGCCGGCAAAGGCATGGCCGGTTTTAGCCACGTGCTCGAAGAACGCGATGCACAAGCGATTCGCGCCTACGTGACGGAGCAGACCCGCGCAACCATTGCATTGTGCCAGGGCGAATATCGCAAGAACTACCCCGAGGTACTGGATACCGCATGCACGCGGCCCCAGATCGGGAACCCTGCCGCTGAGTAGATCGAATTTGGGGAACGGCGCGCACCGCTAGCCTGCGCTATTGGCAGATAGGAAAGTCGCCGTTCAATTCGATGCTCACCGCGATGGGCCGATGATCCGACAGTCGGCAGTCGAGCACTTCATATTCCGTGATGCCCAACCCCGGCGAAACCAGCACGTGGTCCAGTACAACGGCTGGCTGCCACGCAGGATAGGTAGGTTGCTGAACGTCCGCGGCTGGCACCAGATTGGTCTCTGCAAGCGGTGAGTCAAACAGCAACTTGGAAAGATGGCTGTTCATGTCGCCCATCACCACAACGTGGTCTTCGGACTCGATAAGACCGCGCACATATTCCAGCTGCATCTGTCGGGAGCGCTTTCCCAGCGACAGATGCAGCAGTACCAGCGACACGATTTCGTCGCCGTAGGGCAACCGCAGCAAGATGGCCCCGCGCCCTGGAATGGCGCCCGGCAGCCGGTGATCTTCCATATCCACTGGCGCGATTCGCGACAGAACGCCATTGCCCTGTTGCGCAAGGGGACCGAGATCCCGATTCAGCTGCGTGTACCAGTAAGGAAACTGGGCGCGTTCGGCAATGTATTCGACCTGGTTGAGAAAGCCGCTGCGCAGGCTGCCGATGTCGATCTCCTGCAGCGCGACCAGGTCGTAGTCCCTGACCAGGTGCGCGATTCTCCTCAGATTGGCCACTCGCGATTCGCACGGCAGCACGTGCTTCCAGCCTTTTGTGAAATAGTGCCGGTATCTGGTGGTGCTTATCCCAACCTGAATGTTGAAAGTGAGTAGCTTGAGCGGTTCGACAACGCTGGAACCCATCAGCTTGGCAATCGAGTGCGGATTAACTACCGGGGTGACAGCAATATTTCTGCTCTCTCCACGCTTCGACCAAGCCAACATGGCGGACTGCTCCAAAGACCTCGCGAGCAGTTTGGCGGTCCGTCTGGTTTTGAACTGTGTACTACCTAGCACTTTTACTGTACGCCTAATCCGTTGGGTGCTGTGGGTGCAGATTTGCCTGCCTGCGCGGCCTGCAGGCCTTTTTCGGCACGCCGTTGCGCGACCAGAAAGTCCGTAATCTCCAGCATTCGAGTGTTGCTGCCCGCCATCCGCCCATCTACCCGGAAGGTCCCGTCAATGATCAGCGCCGGCACCCCGGAGATGCGGTAAGCGCGAGCACGGGCGTCGGCCTGCTGGACCCGGCCACGCACGCCAAAGGAGTTGAACACCTGCGCAAATTCATCCGGCGAAACACCACCAACTTCGTGAAACAACGCCGACATCTGGCTGGGATCCCGCAGATCTACGCCTCTTTCATGCACCGCCCGGAAAATGGGCGTGTGAACCGCCTCACCGACTCCCAGGACATCGGCCGCGTAGAAGGCCTGACCAAACACGGCATAGGTCTCATTGAAAATCGCTGGCATCCTGTGAAAGTCCACCCCGTCTGTCTGCCGCGCGCGCCAGACCTCCA
>JAYGEV010000382.1:0-2849 GCA_046582225.1 Pseudomonadales bacterium | reverse complement strand
CGTTGAGGTCGATGACGGTCGCTGGGGCGTAGGGTTCAAAGCCGTGCTCATCTGCACGGGTCCACTTCAGCATGACCGGACGTGGCGCTGCTGCGATCGCGAGCAGGGCCGCATCCAGGGCGGCGTCATCTGCGCCGTTGTGGCCGTAGCAGCCGGCGCCCTCCGCGTGAATCACGTGGATGCGCTCGGCGGTCAGGTTCAGCGCATCGGCAAGCGCGGACTTTAGAATTTCCACACCCTGGCTGTGCGAGTGCACGGTCAGGGTGCCATCGCGATACTGCGCAAGTGCTGCTGAAGGACCCATGGCGGCGTGCATCTGGTAGGGGCGATAGTAGGTTGCGCTGAGCGTGTGAGCGACATCATCGGCTGGGTTGGGCAAATGGGCCTCGGCCACGGCGCCTTGTACCGGCGTGCCATCGACGACGGGAAAGCTCTGGCTCACATTGCCACGCAGATGTTCCTGAATGCCGTGCATACCCGGCGTGAGCGGTTCGACCCGCCATTCACAACGATCGGCCAGGCGCTGGGCAGCCTTGATCGCGATTTCCTCACGCTCTGCCAGCACTCCGAGGAAACTGCCATCGCGCACCACCTTTTCCACGCCGGGCATGGAGAAGTCTTCTGGCCACCGGGTCAGCCGGGCGGTCATGAACGGCGGCTTGACCAGCCGCGCGTGCAGCAGGTCGGGACGGGTCAGATCGTGGACGAAGGCAGGCGCTCCGCGTACCTTTGCGGGCAGGTCAACGCGCGCCGCGGCGCGTCCAACGACCCGATGATCCGTCGGATCCCTGATCGCGGGCATGGTCGTGATGTCGATGTTGAATACCCGATCCCCCTGGAGGCTCCAGTAGTCCGTTTGCTGGTTGGTCAGCGCGGAGGTCACCAGGCCGTCGGTGACTTCGAGCGTGTCCACGGGCACTTCGAATTCTTCGGCCGCCCTGGACAGCAGTATCTGCCGCGCGGTGGCGCACGCGATACGTACCGCACCACCGCTGTCCTGGACCGACATGCTGCCGGCGGTAACGAATTCGTTGGGCGTGAGCTCGGTGTCGGCGGTCTGCACCCTGACCTGATCGAGCGCGACGCCCAGTTCATCTGCCGCAATCATCGCGATTGCGGTTTTGATCCCCTGGCCGATTTCCGCTTTGCCGGTGTTCACGACCACGTCGCCGTCTGCTTTGAACCGCAGCCAGCGATCCAGCGCAGGTGTTCGGGTGATGGTGGGGGGTAGCGTCACTGGTTCGCTCTTAGCAGTTGTGCTGCTCTTGCGACTGCTCGCAGAATTCGCGGATGCGCTCCGCAGCGGCAAAGATGGACGTCCAGGGCGGCGTTGACCTCCGCTGTTGAGGGGTCAGGATTATCCCGAAGCAGCGCAACCACCTGCATGATGATCCCCGCCGTGCAATAGCCGCACTGCGCGGCATTTTCCTCGAGAAAAGCCTGCTGAACCGGGTGCAGGGCTTCGGCCTGGGCCAGTCCTTCCACGGTTTCGATGTTCATCCCCTGCAGATCGGCGAGCGTGCGGGTGCAGCTGTAGATGGGTTCACCGTCTGCCAGCACCACGCAACTGCCGCATTGTTCCAGGCCACAACCGAGCTTGGCGCCCATCAGGTTCAAGTCGTTGCGCAACACGAATATGAGCGAGGTCTCGGGGTCCAGGTCGAGTGTGTGGCGGTGGCCGTTGATGTTCAGATTCACGGGTTCAGACCAGTCGGTATCCGCATCGGGTCAGGTCGATTATGCCAGCAATCAAGACGATCGGGCGCGTTGGTGTGTAGTGAATACCCGGCACAAGTGATAACTTTGCGCGTTTGCCAGATCCTCAAAGGGGGGACCAATGTCTGAGGAATTTGCGCTGCCGAACGTCAACAACGATCTATCCGGCGAGGTAGCAATTGTGACCGGGACGACATCGGGGCTCGGGCATCGCTTTGCGCTGGTGCTTGCCAAGTGTGGGGCCAAGGTTGCTCTGACCGGGAGACGGGTCGAGCGATTGGAAGCGCTGGAAGCGGAAATCAAGGCTTTCGGTGGTGAGTGCGTTTCGTTGCGGCTGGATACCCGGGATGCCGAGAACCTGATCGAGGTTGTCGAGCAGGTTGAGAACGCGCTCGGACTTGTGACGATTCTGGTCAACAACGCCGGGATTCCCGACGCGCAGCGCGCGCACAAGATGAGCCTCGAGTTGATCGATTCGGTTTTCGATACCAATCTGCGTGGGCCCTACATTCTGTCGTGCGAGGTCGCTCGGCGTCTAATCGCGGCAAAAAAACCAGGACGCATGGTCAACATCAGTTCTACCGGTGGGTTCAACTATGCAGGCAACGGTGCCGCGCTTTATTCGATCACAAAAGCCGGAATCGCCCGCATGTCCGAATGCCTGGCCGTGGAATGGTCGCGCTTTAATATCAACGTCAACTGCATCGCGCCCGGCGCCTTCAAGTCGGAGATGATGGACGGGATGATGGAACGGTTGGGAGACTTCTCCGGGCAGTTTCCCCGCAAACGTGTTTGTGACCCGGCGCAGCTTGATAGCACTTTGCTGTACCTTTGTGCGCCGGCGTCGGAGTGTGTCACCGGTTCCATTATCAAGGTAGATGATGGCCAGGGATCGCGCTAAGACGATTCCCGCTTAACCCTGTGCCCGCAGCTGATCCAGATAGTCGTTCATAAACACCCCGTGCGGATCGACGCGGTCGCGGACCTGCCACCAGTCGGTCCAGCGCGGGTGTGCCCGTACCAGTTGCGCAGCACCGAGATAGTGGACCTTACCCCAATGGGGGCGACCGTCGTAGCCGAGAAAGATCTCCTCGCAGGCGCGAAAGTAGGGTTCGTCGTCTTCGTTGATGTCC
>JAYGEV010000308.1:0-3658 GCA_046582225.1 Pseudomonadales bacterium | reverse complement strand
ACGGCAAGATCATTCAGGAGTTGGAAGGCAATTTTCGGGGCGCGGGTTGGAATGTCATCAAGGTCGTGTGGGGTCGTTTGTGGGATCCCCTGTTTGCGGCCGACTCCTCCGGAATCATGCAACAACGCATGAACGAAGTGGTCGACGGCGAGTACCAGAACTACAAAGCCAAAGGCGGGGCCTACACTCGCGAGCACTTTTTTGGCGCATATCCTGATCTGCGCACCATGGTCGAGCGACTCTCGGACGACGACATCATGCGCTTGAATCGAGGCGGCCATGATCCTTTCAAGGTCTATGCCGCCTACCACGCAGCGGTACACCACAAGGGCGAACCCACCGTAATCCTGGCAAAGACCGTTAAGGGATATGGAATGGGCGATGCGGGCGAGGCGGAAAACGACTCGCACCAGGTAAAGAAGCTCAACCTCGATGAACTGAAGCACTTCCGCGATCGATTTGACGTTCCGCTATCCGACCAGGATCTGGAAAACGTTCCGTTCTACCGACCCGCGGACGACACGCCTGAGATGGTCTACCTGCGGCGCAGGCGGGCAGAGCTGGGCGGTCCCATACCGCAACGGACGGTGTCCACCGAGGAATTTGAAATTCCCGCGCTGGACCGCTTCGCGCAACAGCTGGCGGGTACCGGAGAACGAACGAACTCCACCACGATGGCATTTGTTCGAATCCTGGCAACGCTGTTGCGGGATGACAATATTGGCGATCGAGTCGTGCCCATTGTTCCGGATGAGGCGCGAACATTTGGCATGGAGGGTATGTTTCGCCAGTTGGGCATCTATTCATCCGCCGGGCAGTTGTACGAACCCGAAGATTCCGGCGAGATCGCGGCCTATCGAGAATCCAAAGATGGACAGGTTCTGGAGGAGGGGATTAACGAAGCGGGCGCTTTCTCCGCATGGCTCTCGGCGGCCACCTCATACAGCACGCATCGATTCACATTGGTTCCGTTCTACATTTATTACTCCATGTTCGGCTTTCAGCGGGTCGGGGATCTGGCCTGGGCGGCGGGCGACATGCAGGCTCGAGGTTTTCTGCTCGGCGGTACTGCCGGCAGGACGACGCTGAATGGCGAGGGGCTCCTGCATCAGGATGGCCATAGCCACCTGCTGGCTTCTACCGTTCCTAATTGCGTCAGCTACGATCCGTGTTATGCGTACGAACTGGCGGTCATCATTCAGGATGGTCTGCGACGCATGATTGCCGACAAAGAGAATGTCTTTTTCTACATCACGCTCATGAATGAAAGTTATCAGCAGCCGGCGATTCCCGACGGGGTGAACGAAGGTATTCTGCGTGGTATTTACAAGTTGAAAACCGTTGGCAGCGAGGACGCAAAGCACGTGCGCTTGCTTGGTAGCGGAACCATTCTGCGCGAGGTCGAGGCGGCGGCTGAAACGTTGCACACCTCATACGGCGTCAGCTCTGAAGTCTACAGCGTCACCAGCTACAACGAGTTGGCACGGGAAGGCCAGGATGTTGCGCGCTGGAACCTGCTGCACCCGGAGGGATTGTCCAGGGTCGGCTATGCTTCTGCGCAACTTGCCGGCGAGGCGCCTGTTATCGGCGCCAGCGACTACATGAAGTCACTTGGTGAGCAACTCCGTCCGTTCCTCTCCGCGCCCTATCACGTGCTCGGGACCGATGGTTTCGGGCGCAGTGATACACGTGAAGCGCTGCGTCACCACTTTGAGGTTGATCGACGCTTCGTGGTCCTGGCGGCGCTCAAGAGCCTGGCCGACGCGCAGAAAATACCCGCGGAGGACGTGCGCAAAGCTCGCGACGACCTCGGCATTGATCCCGAAAAAGTGAACCCACGCGAAGCCTGAGGCGAGGAAATACAAGAGTGGCCCAGGAGATTCGGATACCCGACATTGGTGACATCGACGAGGTCGAAGTCATCGAAATCTGTGTTGCACCTGGCGCTGAAGTTGGCCCCGACGATACGCTGATCGTGATTGAGTCGGAAAAGGCGTCGATGGAGGTGCCGGCCGGTGTGAGCGGAATCGTTCAGGCGATCAGCGTGGCGGTGGGTGATACGGTCGCCGAGGGTCACGTAATTGCCCATATCGATACGGCCGAGAATGCCCAGGACGCCCCTGACGCTGCCGCTGATCCGGAGTCGGGGCCGCAAGCCGACATCCCGGCGCAGGACACGCCGGTGGCCGACGCGTCAACCGACGCGTTGACCACGACCATCGAGACGGCTGCGCCTGGAGAGTTGCGCACGCTGGAGATTCGAGTGCCCGACATCGGGGATGCCGAAGGCGTTGTGGTCATTGAGGTCGCCGTCACAGCCGGACAGAGCGTGACAGCAAATGACCTGTTGGTCGTGGTGGAATCGGACAAGGCGTCAATGGAGATTCCCGCGGGCCACGATGGCACGGTCGCGGAGGTCCATGTCAGTGAAGGTGGCGAAGTAACCGAAGGCACGTTGTTGGTAACCCTGCAGTCAGGCGAAGTGGCCGCGGCAAATCAGAAACCCGCTGCTCAAGCACGCGAGGGAGAGATTCCCGCGGCAAGCGCGGCAGATGCGCCTTCGGCTGCGAATCAGGCACCGGTTGTGAAAGATCAACCCCCCGCCGCGCAACCCGCGAAGACGTCATCGGACGATCGTCGGGTGGCCGACAAGACCGGCAGCCCCGTATACGCGGGGCCGGCGGTGCGGCGACTGGCTCGCGAACTTGGCGTGGACCTGACCGCGGTGACGGGTAGCGGTAACCGTGGCCGGATCGTCAAGGATGACGTGAAACTATTTGTGAAAGGCCGCATGACGGGTGGATCAACGGCCGCTGGCGGTATTCCGTCGGTGCCGGAAATCGACTTCAGCAAGTTTGGCGCGGTGGAGTTCCGACCCCTGTCGCGCATTCGTGCGCTGGGTGCGAGCAATCTTCACCGCAGCTGGCTGAATATTCCTCATGTGACTCAACACGACGAAGCCGACCTGACCGAGCTTGAAACGTTTCGCGGCACGCTGAAGCCGGAGGCGAAGCGGCGCGGCGTGAGCATTACGCCACTGGCGTTCATCATCAAGGCCTGTTGCTACGCATTGAAGGAATTCCCGACGTTCAACGCCTCGCTGGACCGCGAGGTCAAAAACTTCATCCTGAAAAGCTATTATCACATCGGGTTTGCGGTCGATACCGACCAGGGACTGGTAGTGCCGGTGATCAAAGACGCTGATCAGATGGGCATCTGGGAGCTGTCCGAACAGATTGCTGAACTAGCCGGGAAAGCGCGTGCTCAGAAGCTCGGAATCGGTGATATGCAGGGTGGGAGTTTCAGTGTTTCGAGCCTCGGCGCAATTGGCGGAACCGCGTTCACGCCCATCATCAACGCGCCCGAAGTGGCCATACTCGGTATAGCGCGGCTAACGACGAGCCCCGTGTGGGATGGCGAACAATTCATTCCACGGAAGCTGCTGCCACTTTCCTTGAGCTATGATCATCGAGCGATCAACGGTGCCGAAGCAGGGCGCTTCGTCACCTACCTCAGAGAGCTACTCGCCGATATCCGCCGGCTCTCCTTGTGAGCCGCGCCACTGGGGTTCCGCCCCGGCATCGGCATTGCAGGTGCGCGCCATGACAAAAAACAAATCACTCAACCGATTTGCGTAACGGGCAGCGCCCGCGGCGCC
>JAYGEV010000316.1:0-10842 GCA_046582225.1 Pseudomonadales bacterium | reverse complement strand
CGGTTGACATAGGCGAGCTGAATTTTCAGGTACTGAACGCGGACTCGCGCAGGGTGAGATTGCTGCAGATCAAACTCCCGGGATGAGCTATCTCCTTGCCCTGGCTTTCGGGGCGTTGATTCCCTTGTCGTTAGCGCCTTTTGGCTGGTGGCCGCTGGGACTCGTAGCGATCGGTGGCTGGTTCTGGCTGCTGCAACGAAGCTCGAGCCGAGGCTGGCTGCTGGGGTGGCTGTTCGGGTTTGGCAAGTACATCGTGGGTGTGTCGTGGGTCTACGTCAGCATCCACCTCTACGGTGGTGCGCCGCCGCTGCTGGCCGGTTTTCTCGTTCTGCTGTTTGCCGGCGGGCTTGCGGTATTTCCGATGTTGAACGCGTGGTTGTTTCAACGCTTGCGCAGCGGATTCGCGCCGCAATTCAATGCCTGGCTGTTCGTTTTTTTGTTTGTCGGGTTCGAATGGTTGCTGACGTGGTTTCTCACCGGCTTTCCATGGCTGTACCCGGCATATGCCCACATTGATACGGCGCTTGCCGGATTCGCCCCCATTGGCGGTGTGCTGCTGGTCAGCTTCGCGCTGGTCACCAGCGCATGCTTCGCCGTGGCCGGGCATCTGTCCCAGCGCAAGACCGCGCTGATGATCATCGCGATCAGTCCATGGGTGCTGGGCGCGCTACTTGCGCAGATAAACTGGGTGATGCCTGCGGCACGCCACAGCGTGGTGCTGGTTCAGGGAAACATCGACCAGGCGGTAAAGTGGTTGCCTGACAGCCGGATGCCCATCATCGAAACCTATCGTGCGCTTTCAGAACCGTATTGGGGGGCGGATCTGATGATCTGGCCCGAAGCCGCGATTACCGTGATGGCGCACAATGCGGACAGCGTTCTCGAGATGCTGGACGAACGGGCCGAGCAGGCACAAACAGCTCTCGTGCTGGGCCTGCCCGCGCTGGAACGGCTTCCCGATGGCGAGATTGCGTTCAGAAATACGGCGGTTGGTATGGGCACGGCCCAGGGCCGCTACGTGAAGCGCCGGCTCGTGCCGTTTGGCGAGTATGTTCCGCTGGAGGGTTGGCTTCGCGGGCTGATCGAGTTGTTTGACCTGCCCATGTCTCACGCGTCGCCCGGCGCCAGGAGCCAGCCGTTGTTGCGCCTGGCCAAAGGCCAGCGCGCGGCAATGGCCATCTGCTACGAAATCATCTATCCGGGCCTCGTGCGTGAACAGGCGCGCCGCGCCGACGTGCTGATCACCATCTCCAACGACAGCTGGTTTGGTGCCAGCATCGGGCCGTTACAACACCTGCAGATGGCGCAGATGCGCGCGCTGGAAAATGGCCGCTGGCTGCTGCGCGACACCAACAATGGCGTCACCGCCATCGTCGACCACCGCGGCGAGATCGTTTCGCAACTGCCTCAATTCACCGCCGACGTGCTCACCGGCCACTATCGCCAGATGCTCGGCAATACACCTTACAGCCAGTTTGGTGAAGGACCGCTGCTCGGCGTGCTGGGTGCCGGCCTGCTGTTCGGTGGCTGGCGACGTTACCGCCGGGGGAATTAGCGAGACCTGCATTTGGGCCACAATGGTATATTTACGCGCCTTTAAAATGATGGTTCCCGCTGAGGTGTTGAGACGATGAGCGCTACCTATGATCCGCACGCCGTTGAGCGGGCAGCGCAGTCATTGTGGGACGATGCCGCCAGCTTTGTCGCGAACGAATCAGGCGCGGGTGAGAAGTTTTACTGCCTGGCCATGTTTCCGTATCCCAGCGGCCGCTTGCACATGGGACACGTGCGCTGTTACACCCTGGGCGACGTAATCAACCGCTACCACCGGCTCAAAGGCTTCAATGTGATGCAGCCCATGGGTTGGGATGCGTTTGGCCTGCCTGCGGAAAATGCCGCGATCAAACACGGCATACCACCGGCGATCTGGACCCGGGAAAACATCGAATATATGCGCGGGCAGATGTGTCGCCTTGGATTTGGCTTTGACTGGAGCCGCGAGTTCGCAACCTGTGATCCTGACTACTACCGATGGGAACAGTGGTTTTTCGTCAAGCTGTTCGAAAAAGGCCTCGTCTACCGCAAACGCTCGGTGGTGAACTGGGATCCGGTGGAGCAAACGGTCCTGGCCAATGAACAGGTCGAGGATGGCAAAGGCTGGCGCTCTGGCGCGACCATTGAACGTCGAGAGATGGATCAGTGGTTTCTGAAGATCACCAACTACGCCGACGAACTGCTCGACGGGCTCGATGACCTGCCGGGATGGCCGGATTCAGTGAAGAGCATGCAGCGCAACTGGATTGGCAGATCTCATGGCGTGGAAATCGATTTTCCGGTTGCGGACTCCGATGAGGTGGTGTCTGTGTACACCACCCGCCCTGATACCTTGTTCGGCGCGACCTATATTGCGGTTGCAGCCCAGCATCCTTTAGCCAGCCGAGCGGCTCTGGCCGATGCCGGCGTTGCCGATTTTGTTGAGCGTTGCAAGAACACCAGGACCGCCGAGGCGGAGCTGGCGACGATGGACAAGGAGGGCATCGTCACCGACATTACGGTAGAGCACCCACTCACGGGCGCCCGACTGCCGGTATGGATCGCGAACTTCGTGCTCATGGAATATGGTTCCGGCGCGGTTATGGCGGTACCCGCCCACGATCAGCGGGACTGGGAATTCGCGACCAGATACAACATTGGGATCCAGCAGGTCATCGAGCCTGCGCGCGACGGCGCCAGCGGCGATCAAGCCTGTGACCTGTCCCAGGGCGCCTACGTTGAGTATGGTCGGCTGGTTAATTCCGCCGAATACGATGGCATGTCCTCGGCCGAAGCGTTTGAGGCGATTGCCAACAGCCTGGAGACCAGCCAGCGTGGCCGTCGCCAGACCAACTACCGCCTGCGCGACTGGGGCGTGTCGCGGCAACGATACTGGGGCTGCCCAATTCCTATGATTCACTGCGATGCGTGCGGCGTGGTGCCGGTCCCCGAACGCGATCTGCCCGTCGTTCTTCCCACCGATGTGGAATTTCAGGGCGTGCGCTCACCACTGACCACCATGCCGAGCTTCTATGAGACCGCGTGCCCGCGCTGCTGCGGTTTGGCCAGGCGCGACACGGACACCTTTGATACCTTCATGGAATCGTCCTGGTACTACGCGCGCTTTGCCAGCCCCGACTCCAATGCTCCCATGCTGGATGATCGTGCGAAATTCTGGACCCCGGTTGATCACTACACGGGCGGCATCGAACACGCCATCCTGCATTTGCTGTACGCCCGATTTTTTCACAAACTGATGCGTGACGAGGGGTTGGTCGATTCCGATGAACCGTTTGTTCGATTGTTAATGCTGGGCATGGTGCTGCAGGACGGCAAGAAGATGTCGAAATCAGCGGGCGATGCTGGCGACCCTCAACTTCTGCTGGAAAAATATGGCGCGGATGCGGTGCGTACAGCCATGATGTTTGCGGCGCCGCCAGATCAATCGTTTGAGTGGAATCAGGCCGCGGTGGAAGGCCAGGGTCGGTTCTGCCGTCGGTTGTGGAATGTCGTTCAGGACCATGTAGCGGCGGGTCCGGTAGCCGCGCTGGATACACACAACCTGAGCGCAGGCGCGACGGATCTTCGCCGCAAAACCCACGAAACTTTGAAGCGCGCAGACGATGACTTCGGCCGTCGTTTGCAGTTCAACACCGTTGTCTCTGCCGTCCACGAGCTGGTCAACGCGATTACCAGACTCGAAGGGAGCACCCAGCAGGATCATGCGGTGGTGGACGAAGCGGTGCGTACGGCCTTGATCGTTTTGTCGCCGATCGCACCCCACATTACCCAGGCGCTGTGGGCCCAACTCGGCGAAACTGGAATCCTCGTGAACGCCGTCTGGCCGACATTGGATGAGAACGCACTGGTGCGCGATTCCGTTGAACTCGTTGTCCAGGTGAACGGCAAGGTCCGCGGCCGGATCGAGATCAGTTCCGACGCCGATGAGGCCACCGCTCAGACCGAAGCCCTTGCCAACGAGAACGTGGCGCGGTTCCTGGCGGACAAGACCGTGCGCAAGGTGATACTCGTGCCGGGTAAGTTACTGAACATAGTGGTGGGGTAAGGACGAATGTCCCGACTGCTTGCGGGTGCTTTGCTGGCGTTGCTGGTTGTTCAACAGCATGGTTGCGGGTTTCACCTGCGTACGTGGGATCTCGGCGCGAGCGTCTCCAGCTTTTACGTAGATGCACCGGGGAGCAATTTGCTCGCCGCTCCGCTGCGAAGAGCGTTGCGCCAGGCGGGCGTCGCAGAAGCCCAGACCCCGGCGAGTGCCCAGGTGGTAGTTGGCCTGCTCAATGCCCAGCGTGAACGGCGCAGCGTTTCGTTTACCAAACAGGCTCGCGCGGCGGAGTACGAAATGAACCTTGGAGTTCAATACCGGGTTCTGGATGGCGCAGGCAACGAACTGGTGGGTCCTCGATGGGCACGCAGCGTCCGCGTATTCCGGGTCGATCGCGGCAACATCGTCGGCAACAGCGAAGAGCAGGCGTTACTGGAACAGGAGATGCGCAACGATCTCATCCAGCAGATCGTGCGCACACTCAATATCGTGGCTGGCGGAGCTGCGGACAGCAATGCAGGTTAGGCTCGCTGAACTCGAAGCGCGGCTGGCCAGCCAGCTTGCGCCGGCCTACTTCGTTTCCGGTGATGAGGTCCTGCTGGTGCAGGAGGCCTGCGATGCAATCGTGGCTGAGGCCGAGCAGCAGGGTTTCAGCGAACGTTCGGTTCAGCATTTCGAAACCGGGTTCCGCTGGGACGACATTCTGCAGGATGCCGCCAGCATGTCGTTGTTCGCAGAGCGGCGCATCATCGACGTGCGGGTGCCGGCCAACAAGTTTGACAGGGTGGCATCGGAGACGCTGCGCAGTTATGCCAGTGCTTCCGGTGACGACACACTGCTGCTCATCCGCACCGGGCGGCTTGAAGCCAAGCAGCGTTCCAGCGCCTGGTTCAAGGCGTTGGACAAGCTCGGAGTGGTGGTACTGATCTGGCCCATCGACGTCTCGGAGTTGCCGAAGTGGCTGGGGGGTCGACTCCGTGCCGCCGGACTGCAGCTTGCACCCGATGCGCTGACGTATTTGTCTGAGCACGTGGAGGGCAATCTGCTCGCGGCGGTGCAGGAGATCGAAAAGCTCAAGCTGGCGAACCTTGAGCAGCCGATTAGCACCGATGCTTTGATGCTGGTCATGGAAGATTCAGCACACTACGACGCGTTCAAACTCATCGACGCGGTCTTTGCTGGCGATGCGGCGCGGGTGAGCCGTGTACTGCAAAGCCTGCGCCAGGAAGGCGTAGCGCTATTCGCGATTCTTGGTGCGCTCACCAGCCAGTTGCGGCGCCTCCCCGGCGGCCGTATGCCTCCCCAGCGACAGCGGCTGGTCGATGGCTTTCTGCGTCGCCTCGGCTCGACCAGCGTGATTGATCGGGTGCTCGCCCAGTGCGCGCTGGTCGACGCTCAAGGCAAAGGCCAGCTGCTGGGTGATGCGTGGATCTCGCTGGAGAACCTGTGCCTGCGACTGGCCGGCAATCGCGCCCTGAAATCGTTGGAAGACCAGTTACCGTATCTCAGACGATCGAACTAAACGGATTGCCGCACCGAGGTCATGCAGCCTCTACCAGCAACCCGCTAATGGCTTTAGGGAGCTGGGTGGTAATGATGGTCACTCCGTCGCTGAGATGCGGCGATCGCACCAGCACCCGGTAGTCGCCGGTCGGCGTACGCAGCTCGCCGATTCGCTCGACTTCGATCGCTTTCAGGCGTTCGTCCACGACTTCGTATATCCGGTTGTTTTCATAGATTGACTGCACCGGAAGTGCCACTACGTTTTGTTGCGCAGGCATCGCAATTTCAAGATCGATCACCCGACCGATGGCGGGTAACCGCTCTCCTGCCGCAACTTTTATCTCGAAAAAACGCATTGAGCCCGCTCTGGCCGTCGCGCACCCGGCTCGACAAACGGACCAGGTTCATCGTGAGCCCACCCGAAGTGGTCGCGATAATTTCAACCTCTGGGGACGTGCTGCGCAGATGACGCTGGAAAGCGTCAGCGGAGATGTCGGGTACCTGAACACGAACCTCGAAACCGTCGGCGTCTGCGACTTCCACCAGGGCCATGCCCAGATTGCTGCGGTCGCCCGGGGCGACCTGTACCCCGAGCACGGGTCCGGCAAACGGTGCGACAACAGACGTTTTAGAGAGATCGAGTTGCGCCTGGCCGAGCAGGGCCTGTGCTTTCGCTATTCGGGCGCGCTGCGCTGCAAGACGGTTGGGAAAGTCCGCCAGCTGGCGTGTGTGGCTCAGATAGCCAAAAGTTGGTCTGGTTCACGTGAGCCTGGACCGTACCGCGGAGCCTGAGGACGGTCACCGGCCGCTAAGCCGGTCAAGATCGGGTGAGGCGGAGATCCGGAAGTGGGACTGCCGTGGCGGACCCCACGAATCCTTGCCAATTTGCTGCTCTTTTAACTGCTCTTTTGTCGAGCGGTTCCCTACAATGTCGCGTTCGATCGCAGTTGAGGAATCGCAGTGACGATGGATGAATCCGGCCTGTCGTCGGACATGGCTCCGGACACGACGGTTAGTGCCCGCGAAAAGTTCGGGATCGAACATGATTTCGAGGTTCCCGCATTCAAGCGCCGCACAGATTATGTGCCGGCATTTGATGATGACTATCGGTTCGATTCAGACACCACGCTGGCGATCCTGGCAGGTTTTACCCATAACCGGCGCGTGATAATTGCCGGCTACCACGGCACCGGCAAGTCGACCCATATCGAGCAGGTTGCCGCGCGCCTGAACTGGCCGTGCGTTCGGGTCAATCTCGACAGCCACATCAGCCGGATCGATCTGATCGGAAAAGACGCAATCGTTCTCGAAGACGGCCAGCAGGTCACGGCTTTCAAGGAGGGCATCCTGCCGTGGTCGATTCAGCATCCGGTGGCGCTGGTGTTTGATGAGTACGACGCGGGGCGCCCGGACGTGATGTTCGTCATTCAGCGGCTGCTGGAAGTCGAAGGCAAGCTTACCTTGCTTGATCAGAACAAGATCATCACGCCGCACCCCTACTTCAGGCTGTTCGCGACCACCAACACCATCGGCCTTGGAGATACCACGGGGCTGTATCACGGCACTCAGCAGATCAACCAGGCGCAGATGGATCGCTGGAGCATCGTCACGACGTTGAATTACCTGGAACATGAAGCCGAGGTGGAAATCGTACTGGGCAAGGCCAAGCGATACACCGACGCCCCGGACGGTGAGCACATCATCTCGAACATGGTGAGTGTGGCGGACCTTACCCGCAAGGGTTTCGTCAACGGCGATGTGTCCATCGTAATGTCACCCCGTACGGTTCTGACCTGGGCGGAGAATGCCGAGATTTTTGACGACATCGGGTTCGCTTTTCGGCTCACGTTCCTCAATAAGTGTGACGAGCTTGAGCAGCCCATCATTGCGGAGTACTACCAGCGCTGTATGGGCGAAGATCTGGGTTACGCCACCGAAGGGATCACGCTCAAGACTGCCTAGGTTTTGATCGAACGAGATGACTGAAGAAGAGCACCCGCTCGAGCCGTTTAAGCGGGCCACCACGGCCACCATTCGTGCCATCGCCGAGAACGATGAGCTTGAGGTGACCTTCGGCCCGGGCCCGCCGACTTCTCGTGGCAGCCGTATTCGCGTGCCGCTGCCCACTGTGGGGTGCACGGCCGAAGAGGTGAACGCGGTTCGAGGCATGGGAGATGAGTTCGCGTTGCGAATAAAGTATCGCGACAACGATCTGCACAGCCGCCGCTCTCCCAGAGCCGGGCCCGCTCAGGAGATGTTCCAATGGATCGAAGATGCCCGGGTTGCATCGATCGGATCGTTGCGCATGCAAGGGGTTGCTCAGAATCTTGATGCTTCGCTGGAGGTGCAGTGTCGCCAGGCCGCGTTCGATACCATCACCGTTGAGGCTGATGCGCCGCTGAGCGTCGCCGTTGGATTGCTGGTCAGGCAGCACCTAACCGGGCGCGAGCTGCCGCCGGCTGCGGAAAACGTCGTACGGTTCTGGCGCGACTATGTCGAGGAGAATGCCGGACGGGATATCGATCAGTTAAAAGACTGCCTGCTCGATCAGGGTGAGTTCGCCCAGCGCTGCCGCGCGATCATCGCGGATCTCGGGCTGGCGGCCGAACTCGATGAACCGTCGGATCTCGATGAGAGCCAGGATGACACCGAGACCATGGATGAGGATGCGGATTCCGACTCCGACATCAATCCGGAAGATGTGGTTCTCGACGACGAATCCATGATGGATGAAAACGCCGATGGTGAATCCACCATGGTCGAGATGGATGCGGACATCGACATGGACGAGTTGGGCGCGGAGGCCGACCCCGACGAAGCGCCCACCCAGCTGTCGGACGATGGTCGCATCCGCATGGACATCAACTATCAGGCGTACAGCGAGGAATTCGACGAAATCGTCCGCGCCGAGGAGTTGTGCGAGACGGAGGAAATGATCCGGTTGAGGGGTTTGCTCGATCAGCAGCTGGTGTCCCTGCGTCACGCAACTTCCAAGCTCGCCAACCGTTTGCAGCGCAGGCTTATGGCCAAGCAGAATCGAACCTGGGAGTTCGATCTAGACGAAGGCATGCTGGATGCCGCGCGCCTGGCCCAGGTCATCATCGACCCGATGAACCCGTTGGCTTACAAACGCGAAAAGGAAATGAAGTTTCGCGACACCGTGGTCACGATGCTCATCGACAGCTCAGGGTCCATGCGCGGGCGCTCGATCACCATTGCCGCAATGTGCGCAGACATTCTGGGTCGCACCCTGGAGCGGTGCTCGGTGCGTGTGGAGGTCCTCGGGTTTACAACCCGCGCCTGGCGCGGCGGTCAGTCGCGTGAGAACTGGATTGCGGCAGGCAAGCCGTCGAATCCGGGGAGATTGAACGATCTGCGCCACATTATCTATAAGGCGGCTGATGACCCGTGGCAGCGCACGCGTCGCAATCTTGGGCTGATGATGCGTGAGGAACTGTTGAAAGAGAACATCGACGGCGAAGCGCTCATCTGGGCTCACAATCGCGTGGTGACGCGGCATGAGGAGCGCAAGGTGCTGATGGTGATCTCCGACGGCTTGCCGGTGGACAACTCCACATTGCTGGTCAACCCCAGCAATTATCTCGAGCAGCACCTCAAGTACGCCATCGACATGATCGAAAAGTTTTCGCCGGTGGAACTAATCGCCGTGGGCATCGGTCACGACGTCACCCACCACTATCAGCGCGCAGTGACGATCACCGACGCTGAGCAGCTCGGCGGGGCGATGACCGAACAACTCGCCGAGCTGTTCGAAATTCAGCACTAACCATCCCGTAGGAGCGGACTCCGTCCGCGAATTCTTCCCGATATCCCTCCGTGAACGATTCGGCGACGGAGTCGCCTCCTACCGCCGATCAGCCAATCACCGCTAAACGTTGAATCTCCGGCGCGCCGGCCATCAGCCCCCTGAAGCTGGCGCCGGACGCTTTGAAGTGTTCCGTTTGCCCGTGTGCGTCCAGGTCTTCCTGGGTTTCGTAGAGTTCCAGCACGAGGTAGTTGCCGTCGTCGTCTTTGCACAGCGTATATAGCTGATTGCCGGCTTCGTTCTCGCGCACCTGTCCGGCCAGATTGAGCATGGCGGTTTCGAATTCTGCTTCTTTGCCGGCGGCTACGTTAAGCTTGGCGATCACTGCGATCATCTGAAATGTCCTCCCCTGAAAGGCGGGCGAGCATAGCAAGGGCCACTCACCAATGCACAGGCGCATAGTCATCGGGTTGCTGGAAAACTACGCCGCGCGCTTTCCCGCGGAGCGCGCCAGGCTGACGCAATTTGTCGACTTCGTGCACGCCAACGAACGGTGCTTCGAGCGCGACTGCTGGGCAGGGCACGTTACCGGCTCGGCCTGGCTGGTCAATCAGACGCGCGATCGAGTGCTGCTCACGCATCATAAGAAGCTCGGTCGCTGGTTGCAGTTGGGCGGCCACAGCGACGGGGTCGCAGATCCGCTCACCGTGGCGATCAGGGAAGCCGAAGAGGAGTCGGGTCTCGATGTGATTGCGCTCGAAAGCGCGGTTTTCGACATTGATATCCACGAGATTCCGGCCCGCAATTCCGATCCTGTACACCTGCATTTCGACCTGCGCTTTGCGCTGCAGACCCGTGATGGCGATGCATTTCAGGTAAGCGCGGAGTCGCACGATCTCGCCTGGGTAAACGTGCGGCGACTCGAGGACTACACGGATGAAGAATCCGTTCTGCGCATGTCGCGGAAGTGGCTTGAGGTACCCCGGTGAGCTTGCCGGAACCACAGATTTTGAGTTTGTATGACGTTGTTCGGACCACGTTGACAGCGCACGGGTATAACCCTATAAGTAACGATGGGGTGGAGAGAGTTCGTGCGAGGGGCGCGATGCTTGGGCCACCGGCAAGGGCGGCCGAAGAGCACGCCCAAGGGTCAAAAAGGGAAACCAAGGGGTAGAATCATGTTGAAATGTGTCAGCAACCGTGCGAACGCGCGAGTGTTTTTGTGGATGGCCGCGATCCTCGCATCGCCGGTAGCGGTGTTGGCCGAGGAGAGAAGCAGCGGCATCGAAGAGGTCATCGTGACCGCTCAGCGTACCGCTGAGAGCATTCAGGATGTTCCGATCGCGGTCACCGCTTTCACGGGTGAGTTGCTCGACGAAAAGCAGATAATCACCGTCTCCGACCTTCAGATGAATGCGCCGAACGTCAGCTTTACGCCGACCAACTTCGGCAGCAACAGAGATCGGAAGAGCACACG
>JAYGEV010000291.1:0-7932 GCA_046582225.1 Pseudomonadales bacterium | reverse complement strand
TGCTATCTCGATGAGATTGTAGAAGCCCGCAAGGACACCACGGTGCTCATTCACTCACTGACCGATCATCGTCGGCTTTTGCCTATCGAAAAGACCGGTGAACTCGTTGCTGCGCATCCCGATTTTCTTTTGATCATTTCTTACAATCCTGGCTATCAGAGCGTTCTGAAAGATCTGAAACCGAGTACCCGGCAACGCTTCGTGAGCCTCACCTTCGACTACCCGGATCCCGAACGCGAAGCCGAAATCATCATCCATGAGTCTGGCGTGAATCCGGCCCTGGCTGAACGGCTGGCCGTGATCGGCGAGAAAGTGCGCAACCTGCGCGAGCACGGATTCGAAGAAGGCGTGAGCACGCGATTACTGATCTACACCGGGCAACTCGTAGACAGAGGCATCCCAGCGCGGCGCGCGGCGGAAATCGCGATCGTCCAGGCCGTGTCGGACGACCTCATCGTGCAACAAGCCATCGGGGACATCGTCGACGCGGTCCTGCCATGATCGAACTGGCGGAGGTGGAATCGCGCCTTGCGCTGTTCGCCGAAGGTATCGCCGGACGCTACTACCACATCAAACCCTCGAGTGAATTTGCCAGCAGACGCCTGGCAATCGCTACCGATCAAGCTGCGCTGACCAGCGACACTTTGCTGCTGCCAGAAACCCTGGACACCGAAAATCCAGCCTTCTATCGGGTGCTGGCACTCGAACAACTCGGCGTGGTTGAGTTCGGAACACTGCGTTTCACGGTGGCCGAGGCCAGGCGCCGCATCGCCACCCTGGCACTATTGGCTGAGCCCGATCTCGGAGTCCGGGTGAGCGACTTCGAGCTCTTCTATCAGCACGTCGAGCATCCGGTTGTGTTGAGTCGATTGTTCGCCCTATGCGAGCGCGCCCGTATCAATGCGCACATCCGCCACCACTATCCCGGAATCGTGCGCCACCAGGATGCCTATCACCAGCATCTGGCCGCGCGCATGGCAACCGGCGCGCTGACGTCGATCGTCGGAATCCTCGAGAATTTGAACGCCTGTCTGCTCGGCGCACGCCCGCCCGAGTTCGATGCTGATCCGGTCGGCAGATTGCTTCGCCAATCGCTTCAAAGCGCAGCCCACCTGGGCGCAAGCGTGTACGATGCAGCGGCTGCGAGCCTCGCCTGCTACGAGCTTTGCCAACCATTTTTTGTCGTTTTTGACACCGTGCCAGCGGTCCCCGACGATTCCGAGCTGGACGATCCCGCTCACTGGCTGCAGCGCGAAGCACGAGTGGAGGACTGGCACGAAGATCTCATAGCGCTGGACAAACAGATTTTGTCCGTGGAGATGATCGAAGCAGACAACGTGCTGGCCGCCGAAGGCAGCAACCTCGCCGACGGAGATATTCGCCCTGAAGATCTCGATCTACGAATCCTGCAGAACGATCGAGACACGATGGCGCGGCGCCTGGACATGGAGCGTTCGGCTATTCGCGACGCCACCGGCAAACCACGCCCGGAAGCGCGCAGTTACCGCTACGATGAGTGGGACCATCTGAATCGGCGCTACCTCCCCAAGTGGTGCCGGTTGTTTGAAGAGCGCCTGGAGCCCGACCACACCCAGGACCTGGCTCAACTCAAACAGGTGATCATCAATCACCGGGCGGGAGTCCAGCATCAGCTCGAGAACATCAGGCCACTGGGTTTCCAACGCGTACGTCGGGTGGCAGACGGCGACGAGCTTTACTTCAATGCGGTGGTCGAGGCCCGTCAGGACATTCGGGCGGGGCAAACGCCCGATGAGCGGGTTTACAGTCGTCGCGAACGCATTCACCGGGATGTGTGCGCAGCATTTCTCGTGGACCTCTCGGCGTCTACCGACGACCCGATCGACGAACCGGATCAAGCACCCCTGACCGTGGACGACGACGGCGTGCCGAATCTGCGGGACCCGTTTCAGGACGACCCCTATTCCATTGACCACGCCCTGGATCACGAACCCGAACGTCGACGCATCATCGACGTACAACGCGACTCGATGCTGGTGATGTCCGCGGCCCTGGAACGGCTCGGTGACAGTTACGGCATCTACGGGTTTTCCGGCTACGGCCGAGATTGTGTGGAGTTCTTCGTTGCAAAGGAACCGGAGCAGCCATTCACCCAGGCCACGCTGGCAAGCATTGCGGGCATGAAACCCAAGCGAAGCACGCGCATGGGGCCAGCGATCCGACACGCCGTGACCAAACTGCTGCGTTCGGGCAACTCCCTGAAGGTGTTGCTGATACTGAGCGACGGTTTTCCCCAGGATTCGGACTACGGCCCCGAACGGGGCGAACATGAATACGGCCTGCAGGACACCGCCAAGGCCCTGGAGGAGGCGCGCAACAAAGGTGTGGAAACGTTCTGTGTAACGGTTGACCGTTCCGGGCACGACTACCTCAAACGAATGTGCCCGGATTCCCGCTACATGGTCATCGAAGAGATCGAGGATTTGCCCGAAGCGCTGACCAAGGTCTATGAGGCGCTTACCGGGTGATCGCGGTTGGAAACCGCTCCTACGGGATCAATCGTCTCCCATGCCAATGAGCAGAAGCAGCCAGCTGAACATGTTGTAGATCGACATGTACAACGTGGTGGTCGCGAGAATGTAGTTAGTCTCGCCGCCATGAATAATCGCGCTCGTCTGCCATAAGATCAGGCCACTCATAAGCAACACCACCGCGCCGCCAATTGCGCCCATAAACGCGCTCAGATCGAAAACCCAGCTGAGCAGTACGATCCCAAACAACGCGATGATGCCAACGGTCAGAAACCCGCTCAGGAAGCTGAAATCTTTACGCGTCGTGAGGGCAAATACGGACAGCCCAACAAATGCCACCGCAGTACTGCCAAGCGCCATGCCTACCACACTAGCCCCGTTTGGCGTCTGCAGATAAAACTCAATCACCGGGCCGATGGTAAAGCCGAGGAAACCGGTGAACGCGAATACCCAGAAGATCCCCCAAGAGCTATTGGCCGTCTTATGCACGGCATAGAGCAAGCCAAACCATCCGAGCAACGTCCATAACCCGAGATAGGGAGCGTTAACCACCATTGCGGCGTATGCCATCAGCGCGCTGAACGCCAGGGTCATACCAAGCAGCATGTAGGTGTTGCGCAGTACCTTATTGATCTCTATCGCAGGAGCGGTGGCCGCCCTGGTTGGTGATACGTTGTAATCAGCCATTTTCTTTACTAAACCTCGATTGTCTCGCAGGATCATACCTTCAATCTCTTATATAGGTACTTGCCGCGGGTATTGCAAGTTACCCCGTCTCGTTGCGGAGTCGCCGATCGTCGCCCGGGCGACGAAACGCTTTTACCCGCAGCCACATTCGGCATACTTGCGCTGGGAAAACGGGGGGAGTCGATTGTGTCGGAGATGGACGAGCGCCTGGATCGCATTGAGCAGCGCCTGGCGTTAATCGAACGGAATCTCGGTGTGGAGTCCAATTCGACGCCACCCGATCTGCCTGCAACCCCGACGTCGAATGGTCCACCCGCTCGCGCTGATGCTACATCGGTCACCAAACCTCTGGAGGCATCAACGTCGACTTTGATGGCTTGGGGTGCCGCCGGCTCATTTCTGCTCGCAGCGGGCTACTTCGTGGTCCTGGCTTTTGATTCCGGCTGGCTCACCCCGATGCGCCAGGTCATGGTCGCAGTCGCAGCGGGTTCCGCGTTGATTGCTGGCGGAATCTGGTTTTCAGGTCGAGATCGAACCTACGCCGCGTTCATGCCCGCGGTCGGGCTGGTGACCTTGTACTTCGCCATCTACGCCGGGCACCTCTACTACCATCTGATCCCTGTGCCCATCGCAGTGGTCGCGATCGGCGGCATCAGCCTGATGGGCGTGGGGCTGGGATCGCGCTTCGCCAACAGCGTCTTCACGATCCTGGCTGCACTGGGCGTGTACCTCACGCCTATCCTGATCCGCGCCAACTTCGCAGACCTGGTTGGCATCGTTATCTACTTCTCGGTATGGAGCCTGTTGTTCTCCTTTTTCGCGCTGCAGGAAGGCCGGCGGGCCACCTACCTCATTGCCCTGTATCTCGCGCTTGCCGCGTTCGACGCGGCCTGGAGAATCGCCGGATCAGACGCCTGGGTGCTGGCCTGTGGTTACCAACTCGTTCAGTTCCTGATCTTCGCCAGTACCGCGGCGCTGTTCAGCGTCCGCCACAAGCAACCGATGGGCGACACCACCGCGTTGTTTCACGGAATTCCGCTGTTTTACTTCTACGGTCTCGAATACTTCATGCTCGAAGCCAACGCGCCAGCTCTGGTAGCGCCGGCAGCGCTTGCAAGCGTGGTGGTGGTAATCGGATTGTTCCTGCTTGCACGAGGTCGAATCAGAGATCCCGACTCGCTCGCCGCCTCGGCATCTCTGGTGAGCGCATATTGCGCATTCGTAACCGCGCACATTGTGTTCTTCGAACTGCTGCCCGGCGACTGGCTGGCCTGGGGGGCCCTGATGCTGCCGCTCGCCCTGGGGTTTGCGCAGCATCAGTTTCAATTCAGCAGTCGCGTTATCGGGCCAATTACCCTCATCGGAGGGTTGCTGTTCCTGTGGGGATTCATCCTCAGTTTGTTGCGTTTCGACGATCTCGCAACGGTGCCAATGCCGAACGCGGCGCTGCTGGCCTACGGTGCGGTGCTGTACGCCGTGTACTACCGCGTCCGCAGCAACGACTCGCTCAAGCAGATTTCCGTGGTCGCCCTGTATATGGGCCACCTCGCCGTGATGGCTTCCACGGTTCGTTTTTTCGACAGCGGCATGACGATATCGAGCATCTGGGCCGTGTACGCCGTTGGCCTGCTGTTGCTCGCACTCCGCACGAAGGTTCACGATCTGGGCCAGTCATCGCTAATCATCTTCACCGCGTCGGCGGCAAAAGTGTTGCTCTACGATCTCGCCGACAGCGCGCCCATGATTCGCATCGGGACCCTCATCGTGCTCGGCGGCAGCCTGTACATAGGCGGATGGCTGTATCAGAACCTGGTCAGGGAGACCACGCCGTTCCACGACGACCCGGAGATCGACGAGCAGATTCGTCTCGTTGCTGACCTGCTCGACCAGGGATATGACAACCAGCGCATTGTGACGTTTCTGATCGAAGGGCAAGTGCCATGCCGCAAGGTGGGTGGCTGGGACGAAGCGCTGATCGCGACAATACGCCGCGATCACGGGCTCGGTTAGCTGAACGGCCTCGGCGCTGTCTAGTCCAGCGCCTGAATGGCCTCGGCGAGCTTTTCCGGGTTGAACCCCCAGGGGCCCGGGTCACCCTGAAAGGCAATCCTGCCGCCCCTCCCGACGAGGTACAGACGATCAGGCAAGGCGCCATAGGCGCTCGCGATATTGTCATCGACGTCGTCCACCACCACCGGCATTCGGATCTTCAGCCGCAAAGCACAGGCGGCAGCCACCTCCACACGTTCTTCAGTGGTGGTCGGATCCATGTAGCGGATGTCCTCTTCGCGATTCATGTTTACCACCCATCCATCCTCGGGGTGGGCTTCGCGAATGTACACGACAACAAACTCGACCTTATCGCGATGTTGCTCCCACAGTTGATGCAGGGGTTCTAACTGAACCCGAAACGGCGGTCACGTGTAGGAACCGAATATCAGAACCACCGGCTTTTCCCGGGCGACTTTGGCCAGGGTGAACATCGTTCCGGTGTTTTTCTCAGTACCATCGAAGAAGTCGTAAACAGGGCTCGTGAAATCGTAGGCAACGTCGCCCGTGCACAACTCGGCGGTCGCGAGCCCGGTGTGCGTCGGGTCCTCCATCACGTCCATGGGGGTTTTGGGTGAATCTTCCGGCGTAACAGTGCGCCAGTCGAATCCCTCGGGAAGCTTCGTCGTCTCGGCCACGGTTGAATCCTCCGATTCCGGGTCGTGCATGAACACCGACACCGCGAATATACTATCCTCTGCGGATCGAGCACCAGAGCACGGAGCGACCATGGCAATCCGACCCCTGCCGACGTCAGCCGCCGAGGTTGGTAACGAATGGCTGACCGAGGTACTCCACGAAAGCGGCGCGCTTCCATCGGGCGGTACCGTCACCGGTATCGAGCGAGCGCCGATTGGCCTGGGCGTCGGGATGATGAGTGATCTTGCCCGGCTCGTCCCTACCTACGGCGGCGATGCTGCCGGTGCCCCAACGAGCCTGGTTGGAAAATTTCCCGCCCATAACACGACCAATCGCGAGGTCGCGGAGAAGTACGACATCTATCGCCGCGAAGTCCGCTACTACGCGGAACTCGACCCGATATGCTCCGCCCACGGTCCCGGTATCCATCTCTCCGTGATAGACCCCGACAATACCTTCGTGATCCTGATGGAAGATCTGTCCGACTACATGATCGGCGATCAGATCCTCGGTGCGAGCCTGGAACAAACCGAAATCTGTGTGGATGAACTCGCCAAGCTGCACGCGTCATTCTGGAACAAGGTGTCGGGCCTCGACTGGCTGCCACATATTGCCGGCAGCGACCACGCGGCCAACATGCGATTAGGTGCCGAGCTTGGCTGGGACGCCATGCTCGAAACTTTCGGCGAGTTCGTTCCCGAGCGCATCAACGCACTTCGCGGACCCATCCAAAAGGCAATCGGTCCCCTCCAGGACCACCTGGACGCATCGCCAATAACCCTCATCCATGGTGACTTTCGGATGGACAATCTTTTTTTCGGCAAAACCAGTGACCACCATGCGCTGGTGATTCTCGACTGGCAGGGTCCGTTGTGCGGCCGCGGCATTCAAGACGTTGCTCAACTGCTGGGCCAGAGCACGCAAACTGAGGTGCGCCGCTCTCATCAGAGCGACCTGATAAGGCGCTACGTCGATGCGCTGGACGCCAACGGCATCAGCGGCTACGGATTCGATGAGGCGTGGGAAGACTATCGTCGCGCCATGTTGTACAGCTGGGCATACGTGGTCGTGGTCAGCGGTACGCTCGATGCGAGCAACGAAAGGGGCGTTGCCTGGATGTCCAAAATGGTGGCGCGCAATGCAACCGCGATCGAAGATCTGAATTGCCTGGAACTCCTGTAAGGAGCGACTTCTCAAGCTGGCCATGAATACATCTGGCCCACGCGTTTACCCCCTCGACTCTGAGGATGTGTCACTCGCGATGGTCGGCGGCAAGGGTCGGTCCTTAGCAGCCCTGGCTGCTGCCGGGCTGCCGGTACCCCGTGGGTTTCTACTGTCCACCGACGCGTACCGGGACTTCGTGCAGGCCAACGAGTTACACCTTTCGATTCTGGAACTCGTCGCAACCCTCAGACAGGGCGACGTTGCCAGCGCCGAGCTGGCTTCGAAGCGCATCGGGTTACTGTTCGCGGACGCCTCGCCGCCCCCGCAGATGCGTGCAATAGTTGCAGCGGCGTACGCCGCACTGGGCAAAGGCGATCCGGCCGTGGCGGTACGGTCGTCGGCAACCGCAGAAGACCTGCCCGGCTCGTCCTTCGCGGGCCAGCATGACAGCTTTTTGAACGTTCGCGGCGATGCCGCTCTGCTGGCGGCGATACAAAGCTGCTGGGCTTCGCTGTGGACCGCACGCGCAATCGGCTATCGCAACCAGATGAAAATCGACCCCGAAGGTCTGGCGATGGCAGTGATCGTTCAGTTAATGGTGCCTGCCGAGGTCTCAGGCATTCTGTTTACGGCCAACCCGGCAACCGGTGACCGGTCCGAAGTGGTGATCAACGCCAGTTTCGGGCTGGGCGAGGCGATCGTCGGGGGCGAGGTGACACCTGACACCTACATACTGGACCGCGTCAGTCTTAAACCGAAACAGACCATCATCGGCGCCAAGCAGGCGATGATCGTATCTGGACCGGAACAGGGCACGAACATACAGACCGTACCTGAAGCCAAACGCAATCAATCGTCGCTCGGCGATGCATTGCTGACCGAT
>JAYGEV010000256.1:0-4012 GCA_046582225.1 Pseudomonadales bacterium | reverse complement strand
GTTAGCGTTTGTGACCAACAATCGTCAGGCCACAGACGGCTATATCTATTTTCTAGCCGGGATCGACAGGTCGCGCTTCAGGCGACCGGTGGTGCCAGGCGATCAGCTCATGTTGGAGAGCACATCCACCGCCGATCGTCTTGGACTGCTGAAGTTTCATACCCAGGCATCTGTCGACGACGAGCTCGTATGTACCTCCGACATAACGGTCATGGAACGGAAAATCTGACTTGATCGATCCCAGAGCCATTATCGACCCGAGTGTTGAACTCGGTGAAAATGTTTCGATTGGGCCGTGGACGTTTATCGGTCCCGAGGTTGAAATTGGCGATGATTGTCAGATTGCGCCTCACGTCATCGTTAAGGGCCCAACCAGGATCGGCCGAAACAACAAGATCTATCAGTTCGCCAGTGTCGGAGAGGACACTCCGGCCATTGCCTATCATGGCGAGCCGACGACTCTCGTAATGGGTGACAACAACGTCGTTCGAGAGGGCGTCACGATTCATCGAGGCCTTATTCGGGATCTGGGGACAACGATTATCGGCAACGACTGCCTGTTCATGGCATATGTTCACGTCGGCCACGATTGCGTGGTTGGTGATCATGTGATCATGGCCAACAATGCATCAATATCCGGCCACGTTGAGGTAGGCGACCATGCCAATTTCGGCGGCTACAGCGGCGTGCCGCAATTTCGTAAGATTGGCGCCCACAGCCATATCTCCGGGATGTCACTGGTGCTCAAAGACGTACCTGCATACATGACCGTGATGGGCAATCCCGCATCCGCCATTGGCCTTAACATCGAAGGCATGCGCCGTCGCGGGTATTCCCAGGAACTGATCAAAACCCTGAAGGAAGCGCACAAGGTTGTGTATCGACAGGGGCGAACTATTCAGGACGCATGTGCTGCGCTGGAGTCTGTGGCCTGGGAGTGTTCGGAGGTCGCGATGTTTGTGGAATCGATCCGAGATTCCAGATGGGGCATCGTCCGACCGCGGGCTCGGGGCGAATCCGCCGAAAGCCTTTGAGCGGTCAGGTCAATTGAGCATCTCGATTGGAATCGTTGCGGGCGAGGCATCCGGCGACACGCTGGGCGCAGGGCTCATGGCCGCGATGAGAACGCGCCATCCGGGGTGCACGTTTGTCGGGGTCGGTGGCAGCCGTATGCTCGAACAGGGTCTGAAGAGCCTTGTGCCGATGGATCGTTTGGCGGTGAACGGATTTGTGGATCCGATAAAGCGTCTGCCCGAACTGGTTCGTATTCTGCGATTGTTGACCCGCACATTCAGCGAAAATCCACCCCAGGTTTTTGTTGGCGTGGACTTCAATGTATTCAATCTGCTTGTTGAGAGGTGGTTGAAACGCCGCCGCATTCCGACCGTGCACTATGTCAGTCCGTCTGTGTATGCATGGCGTCGAGGGCGGGTGCGCCGAATATCACGCTGCGCGGACATGCTGTTGACGTTGTATCCGTTTGAGCCGGCCTTCTACCAGGGAGAGCAGATCGAAGCAGTTTTTGTCGGCCATCCGCTTGCCGATGAAATCGACCTGAATGCCGGCAGCGAAGAAGCCACCCGTGGTGCTCGCGAGCGCCTGGGCCTGAACCCGGAAGCTCGTTGCATTGCGTTGCTTCCGGGTAGTCGAATGTCTGAGGTTCGGCTGATGGCCGACGCATTCCTGGGCGCCGCGGAGCTGATTGCACGCGAGTTGCCCGCGAGCGTGTTTGTGGTACCGTGCCTGCGCCCGGAAATTGCCGAATGGCTCGACGCGAGCGTTAGCCGGTACCCCGGCTTGAGCGTTGTTACCTACGCCGGTGATGCGCGGTTGGCGCTTACGGCCTGCGACGGGGCTCTGGTCAAGTCCGGAACCGGCACGCTCGAAGCGATGCTGCTCGGTCGACCCATGGTGGTGAGCTACAAGCTCGGAGAACTCACCTACCAGCTGATTCGTCGGCTTCTTCATACCCGATTCATCGCACTGCCTAATATTCTCGCTGGCGAGGAGCTCGTTCCCGAGTTGCTGCAACATGCCGCCACTCCAGAGGCATTGGCAGAAAATCTGCTCGCACAGCTGGACAAAGCGCGCCGAGAGCCAGAATACTTAGCGCGGTTTGCAGATCTGCATCAGCAACTCCGTAAAGGCGCCGACAAGCGCGCCGCAGATGCAGTCGCGGGATGGCTCCATTTGAGGACCGGGAAGTGAAGACCGGGAAGCCAGCCAGGAGGTTGGTCGTCGATGTTTCTTAATCCCAATGTTGGACGTCGGCCGGGAGCGCATGCGGTTATTCGATGACCTCGCGCTACCCTGGATTTCTGCGGGCGTGGATGAGGTTGGGCGCGGACCGCTGGCGGGACCGGTGGTAGCCGGCGCCGTCGTGCTGGACACACGGCGACCCATCGTGGGACTTCGGGACTCCAAGCGGCTCACCGCCGTGCAACGTGCAGAACTCGCGATCGAGATACGAGAAACGGCGCTTGCCTGGGCTCTGGGACGAGCCAGCGTGGTGGAGATTGACCACCTGAACATTCTTCGCGCCAGTCATCTTGCCATGCAGAGAGCCGTCGCGGCGCTGGCGGTGGAACCTGACATCGTGCTGGTGGACGGCAACCTCCTACCTGCGTTCGACAGACCCGCGATTGCGGTCATTAAAGGAGATAATCGAGTGCCGGAAATCAGCGCCGGCGCTATCATCGCGAAGGTTGACCGTGATCTTGAAATGATTGAACTCGATTCGCAGTTTCCGGGTTATGGATTTGCCCGGCACAAAGGCTACCCGACTGCAGAGCATCGCGAGGCGCTGGGCCGACTGGGGCCGTGTCGATTACATCGTTCGAGTTTTGCACCGGTACGTGACGCGATGAATGTGAAATCCCGGAAACCGCTGCTGGCGTCAGAGCCGTCGTGAGCGAGGTGATCGATACCGGCACCATCTCGCTCGCCGAATTTGTTCACCTGCGTGTGCATAGCGAGTTCTCCATCGCCGATGGCATGATCAAGGTTCGGGAGCTTGCGGGCGCTGCGAGCGAGCTTGGAATGCCGGCGGTTGCGCTGACCGACCGGTCTAATCTGTTCGGCCTGGTTAAGTTTTACCAGGCCTGCCTCAACACAGGCATCAAACCGCTGCTGGGGGCGGATCTGTTGTGTCAACACGAGCACGGCGAGCCCGCGAGAATCGGTGTCCTGGCGATGGATCAGCAGGGATATCGTAATCTCATCGCGCTGGTGTCCGCAGCCTACGTCGACAGCGATGAGCGCGGCGTTCTATGCGCAGCGCAGATCTTCGCACGTGGAACAGGACTGTTGGTGTTGTCGGGCGGCATGCGCGGCGAAATCGGCCAGGCGCTGATCAACGGTTATCCAGACAGGGCGCTGGAGGTGGCGCGATACTGGTCCGGGAATTTTCCGGGTCGCTACTATGTCGAACTCACCCGCAATGGACGCGCTCAGGAAGAAGCCTACCTCAGTCGCGCGGTAGCGTTGGCCGCCGAGCTTGATTTGCCGGTGGTGGCTACCAACGATGTGTGCTTTATCGAAGAAGACGATTTCGAGGCCCACGAAACCCGTGTGTGTATTCATGATGGACGCACGTTGGATGATCCGCGCCGGGAACGCCGTTACCGGTCGTCCCAGTACCTGAAAAGCGCTGCCGACATGTCGCGGCTGTTTCACGATCTGCCCGAAGCTCTGGCGAATACGGTACAGATTGCGCGTCGATGCAACGTGCAACTCGAGATTGGCAATTACTACCTGCCCAACTACCCGGTTCCGGATGGCGATACGGTGGAAAGCGTTCTCGAGCGGTCGGCGGCCGAAGGCCTTGATCGTCGACTCGACTCGCTCCGAAAAAGCGGTGCACTGTCGCTGCCCGAGACCGACTACCGGCAACGCCTCGAGTACGAACTCGGCGTGATCAACGACATGGGTTTTGGTGGCTATTTTCTGATTGTGATGGAATTCATCGGGTGGGCCCGGGACAACGATATTCCGGTCGGTCCCGGGCGCGGTT
>JAYGEV010000294.1:0-3789 GCA_046582225.1 Pseudomonadales bacterium | reverse complement strand
GCACAAAAATCTGTGGCGCCAAAGCCAGCGGCACAAAAAGACCGGATAAGCCCATGAAAAACTGTCGCAGCCTTTGGATTCTGGTGATCGTCGTCGTTCTCGGTTCCGGCTGCAGCGTCAAATACGTGTACAACAATGCGGATCGGTTCGCGCGCTGGGGCTTGAGCGACTATCTGATCATGAACGATAGTCAGCGCCGATACTTCGATGTGGAGTTTGCCAAGCTGCACGATTGGCACCGCGCGAATCACCTGGCGAGCTACTCGGAACTGCTGGAGGCCCTGCCAGCGACCCTGGCCGATGGGATCGATGTCCAGGAGATGACGGACCTGGAAAACACGATGCTCGCCTGGGGCGAGGAAATGGAGGTTCGAGGGACGCCGATGGTCATCGGCCTGGCGCGATCAATGACCGACGAGCAGGTTGCCCGGTTGTCAAAACAGCTGCAGGTGAGCAACGACGAGATCGCCGAGCCCGAGAGCGGGGAGTCGCTTGAGTCGGCGCAGAAATACTGGCGCGATGAAATTGAGGACGCATTTGCTCAATTCGTGGGTCGGCTCAACCGCGACCAACAACGATATTTGGATTCCGAGTCTGTTCGCTACATCCCCGAGCGAACGTTGTGGGCCGACTATCGCGGTCGCTGGCAGGCGGATCTGCTGGCGTTGCTGGCCGCTCGCGCGGAGGAAGCGTTTGCTGACCGGTTCACCCAGCTTGCGAAAAATCGAGAAGCCTATTATGGCGCAGAACTCGCCCACATCTTTGGCCACAACGAAACGCTGAGCAAAGAGGTCGCAAGGTGGTTACTCAACAACATGACCGAGCGCCAGTGCGAAAGGTTGTTCGAGCGCGTGGATGATCTTGTGGTGAATTTCAGGGAGTTGGCCGCCGAAGCCGTACCGAGCTAGCGTTTTTCGAGCAGCAGCCAGGCGACCAGGTATATCGCGATAACGAACTTTGCCAGAAACAGGCCAGTGACAATCGTGCCAACTCGAACGAATGCCGGGTCGGTATCGAAGTAGTTTGCGATTCCCGCGCATACGCCGCCGATCCAGCCGTTGTTGTGGTCCAGGTGCACACGCGAACGTATGCGGTTCAGTGTGGAGTTTGTCATTGCCCTTGTTACCCGTTGCGTTGAGTTCTAGGAGCCCAGCGCCCAGTTTTCGAAGATCCCGGCCGCGTATTGAACGATGTGCGGCATGGCCACCGGTGTGGTTGTGCCAAGCTCAGGGTGCAACGCACTCGCAAGAATTCCGAACAGCCCGAGCACTACTGCCAGTAGTACGATCGCGATGAGCGTCGCGCGCGGATGGGTCAAGCGCGAAAGCCGGATGCTGTGGATCATGATTGCGGTTCCTCCTTAGACGAAAAGATGCGTGGAATGGTAGACGGAGTTCGTCGTTGTCCTGATCTTTCGTGGTTCCTGGTTTCGTTAAATGGTATTCAATTGTCGTGCCAACCTTGAATTCGCGCCGGTGCCGCGTAAACAGGGATTGTTACGGGAGCCATGCGAAGCCTCTGTCGTCGCGGGGGTGGTGATATTCGCCAATTGTTGGCGATAGGCGGCACGATGCTGGCCGTCCTCTTGCCAACGACTGGTAGTCGGGTTAGAAGACACGCACAGGGGAGGGTTTTTGTGGAACTTCAGTTTGCCAGCGCGTGGGAATCTATTGCCGACGCGGTGCCCGATCGGATTGCGTTGATCTCCAAAGACGTGCAGCGCTCGTGGGCCGAGTATGACGATCGTGCCGCCCGCATGGCCGCCGTGCTCGATGCCAATGGTCTGGGCGCAGGTTCCAAGGTGGGGTTGTATCTGCACAACGGTAACGAGTATCTCGAAGCACAGTACGCAGCGTTCAAGATTGGCGGTTGTCCGATCAACGTCAATTATCGATACAAGGCCGACGAACTCGTATATCTGCTGGACAACTCCGATGCCGAGGCCGTGGTCTATCAGGGCTGCTACGCGATGCGCATCTGGGAGATCCGCGATCGCCTGCCAAAGGTCAAAACGTATATTCAACTGGACGACGGCACCGAGAGCCTCCTCGACGGATCGTTGGATTTCGAAGCCTGCGTTCGCGGTGCTCTGCCGATGCCCCGCATCGTGCGCGACCCTGGCGAGGTCTACATGCTGTATACCGGTGGGACCACGGGGCTGCCCAAGGGCGTGATGTATCCAGGTGGTGAGTTCTGTTATTTCCTGACCGCGATGGGGGCAACCGGTCGAGGTGTGACGCCGCCGCAGAACGTCGACGAGTTGGCCGCCTACGTCGGTGACATTGCCGATCCGCCGATCTCGCTGGTTGCCTGTCCGTTGATGCACGGTACCGGGATGTGGCTGGGCAGCATGGCCCCACTGCTGTCGGGCGGTACTGTGGTGACCACCCCCAAACTCGGATTGGACCCGGATCTGATTTGGAGCCTGGTCAAAGAGCATGCCGCAACCGATCTCATCATCGTTGGCGATGCGTTTGCCCGGCCGTTGCTGGGTGCGCTGGACGAAGCGAAGCGTCGAGGAAATCCGCACGACCTCGGCTCGTTGAAGCAGATCATGTCCAGTGGCGTGATGTGGAGCCGAGAGATCAAGGAGGGTCTGCTGCGCCATCACGACATGGTCCTGGTCGACGCAATGGGCTCCACAGAAGGCGGTATGGGCAGTTCGGTAACCACCCGCGAATCAACCGCCGAGACCGCGAAATTTCAACTCTCCGAAGGCGTACGCGTGATCGCCGATGACGATCGCGAAGTAGAGGCCGGTTCGGGCGAGATTGGAAAGATTGCGAGCAGCGGCCTGGTACCGGTGGGTTACTACAAGGATCCGGAAAAATCGGCGGAAACCTTTCGTGAGATCGATGGTAGGCGCTACAGCTTTCCGGGTGACTATGCCACGGTGGAGGCGGATGGCAGCATCAGCCTGCTTGGTCGCGGCAATGCCTGTATCAATACTGCCGGGGAGAAGGTTTTCCCTGAAGAAGTCGAAGAGGCAGTCAAGCGTCATCCGGATATATTTGATTGCCTGGTCGTTGGCGTACCCGATGAGCGTTTCGGCGAAAAAGTGGTGGCGGTGGCGTCATTTTATGAAGGAAAACAGAGCGATGAGGTTCGGGTGATCGATTTTACGCGCGAGCAGCTGGCAGGTTACAAGTTGCCCAAGCAGGTTCTGATCGTCGACACCGTTCAGCGTGCGCCGAACGGCAAGGCGGATTATAAATGGGCAAAGCGGGTCGCGCTGGCCGCAGCCAAGTAGGAGAATATTTTGTCTGGACCTCTTTCCGGCATTCGTATCGTCGATCTCACCAGCATGATTTCGGGCCCGGTTGCAACGATGCTGCTTGGCGATCAGGGCGCTGATGTGATCAAGGTCGAACCGCTCAGCGGCGATCTGGTTCGCACCATGGGCCCCAACAGACAAGGTCTCAGCGCCGCATTCATCAGCTCCAATCACAGCAAACGCAGCATTGCGGTGGATCTGAAAACCGCTGCGGGGATCGACATCGTTGCGCGTTTGCTTGCCAGCGCCGATGTGTTCGTCCAGAATTTCAGGCCCGGTGCCATTGAACGAATGGGGTTTTCCGAAGATGTGGTTCGGAAGATCAAATCGGATATCGTCTATGTCTCCATCAGCGGCTTCGGTGAAACCGGTCCTTATGCCCACAAACGGGTGTATGACCCGGTAATCCAGGCGTTATCGGGGCTTGCGGCTATCCAACGCGACCGCGACAGCGGCCGGCCGAAAATGGTCCGCACGATCATTCCAGATAAGACCACGGCCATTACCGCGGCGCA
>JAYGEV010000226.1:0-2266 GCA_046582225.1 Pseudomonadales bacterium | reverse complement strand
CGTTGAGTGCTTTGAGCCGCGCCAGTTCCTCTTCGCGGGTTTCCACGTCGCTCTTCAACGCCTCCAGACTTTCTTCTTCGGCTAGCGACTCCTCGGCCAGATCCGCGAAGTTTTCCAGCGTTTCTTCGAGGGTCGATTCGGTGCTGACCAGCTTTCGGCTCGAGTCCGCGAGTCGTTGCAGCAGCGCTTCGATCCGTTCTTTCAGCTCAAACAGATCGCGTTCGCCGATCTGTACCTGATAGTCGAGCATGCGGATTTCGGAAAGCACATCACGGTTGACCACCTTGGCGTCTTCCTCGGTGGCTTTGTTGATCAGCAGGTACACGAGCACCACCGCGCCAAAACCGCAGGACATGATGTCTAGGAACGAAAGGGAAAAGACGTCGAACCGGCGGCGCCGGGCCATGTCAGGCCTCCACCCGGATCATGACAAAGACTCGCTCACCGGTGCTGATTTCGTCGCCGACATTCAGGCGAGTGCGTTCGCTCGTCGGATTGCCGTTCAAAAGCAGGTTCCCGGCAACATCGAGATAGACACCGGCCTTGGTATCGTTGAGCGGGAGTTGCTGGCTGCTTGCGCTAATGGCAATCGCGACGTTATTGCTGAGCGCGTGGGTGGGGCGTGTGGCCGGCTGCTGGGCCGAAGCGGCCGACCCTGGCGGCTTGGCAGCGCTCGACTGTGGTTCGTGCAACCCGGTGAGCGCCAGGCGCGAAACCAGACGCAGATGCCCGTTAGGCGAGCAGATCTGGGAGATGTTCGCGGCACAGCCCTGGGCGAGGGCGTCGCTGGCGAGAACGGTGAATTCGTGCCCGTGGCGAGCGAGAAACTGCTCGAGCCCGGGAAGTCGTGCGCTGCGCGCGCTCAGTACCACGTGGGCATCCTCCGGGAGTCCGTCGCGCAGCTTGCTGAAGCGTCGTTGCGCTTTGTCTTCCAACAACGTGCGCGGGAACTCGGCGCGATGCACATGGTCGCCGTACTTGATTTCGATAGCGATTTCAGCAGCTGGGACATCCTCTGACGTCACCCAATCGAAGACCTGGTCGTAGAGCTGTTGTTCGGTTTGCGCGGCATGCAGCGGATCGAAGCGAGTGTCGCGTACGAAACGGTCGGATATCACGTTGACCCAGCCGTCGAGCAGGTGCGCGAAGCCGCATTCAGCAACTTCCACCGCGCTCTTGCGGTGCACGCCGGCCTCAATCTGCAGATGGGTGATACACGCGCGTTGCAGATGGGTATCAATGTGGTAGATGCTGGCCGGCAGCGCGCTGGTGGTTGCCGCAACCACCGCTGAATCGACGAATCCGCCAATCGTCAGGCCACATTCCTGCGCAATGCCGAGCAGCACCGCAAGCTGATCTGAGCTGAGTATGCCAGGAACCGCGAGTACCACGTCGGCCGGATTTTGCTCGACGATAGCGCGCAGCTCCTGCAGATGCAGATACACCAGATCGGCGTGGTTGCTCGCGCGCGCAACCGGGTGAGGAAGCGGATCGGCGTTCAGTCGGGAGAAGTACTGCTGATTGGTTTCCCTCGGGTGGATGCGAGACAGCCGCAGAGCGGGTTGGCCGAACAGGATTTCGTCCTGCCGTACGACGGCCACGGCGGGCGCGTGATATTCGAGCGTCCCGTCGCGATACAGCGCAAGTCCGGAGTCGTTAACATCCAGAACGTAGGTCATCAGTCACGCACCTGCAGATGGCGCAGCAGTCGCTGGTCACAATACGTTTGGGCATCGAGCACCAGGCGCTCCTGAATGAGCTGCAGCTGATGCATCAGGAACATAATGATGATGCTGATTACCAGCGCGGTGAAGGTTGAGTTAAACGCCACACCTAAAGATGCGGTGACGCCGGCGATGTTCCCCTCCACGGCTTCCTGCGCGTGGCCCAGTGCTGCGCTGATGCCGCGCACGGTGCCAATGAATCCGATCGACGGTATGGCCCAGGCGATGTAGCGAACCATCGACAGCTCAGTGTCCAGCCGATCGGATTCTGAGTCGCACACGGCCCGCACCGCTTCGGACACGTCCTGCACGTTACGCGTGGACGCGAATCGTTGCAGCGCCGCCATGAGTGCGCGTGGCAGCAGGTAGCTCTGGCTCAGTTCCGGCAGCGCCTGCAGGGCCCTTGTATATTCCCGTGTGTCCTCGGGCAGAACGCTCATGCCTTCACTTACTTTGACGATGTCTTCGTCCAGTAATCCGCGCTCGCGCCAGGTGTTGCGTCCTTTGTAGCCCATGATCGCGATGGCCCAGAACATCAGCAC
>JAYGEV010000215.1:0-2066 GCA_046582225.1 Pseudomonadales bacterium | reverse complement strand
GCAGGTGAACGGGCCCCGGATGGCTCGAAGGCGGTCCTAGTCGACGGCAGCCACTTGTCCACCGTCAGCGGCAATGTGGGTGGAGTTGATCCAGATCCCCGCCGGACTGGCCACAAACGCGATGATCCGCGCGAGTTCCTCGGCGCTGCCGAGCCGGCCCAGGGGAATTATTTTTTCAACGTTACGGTAGAAGTCGGGTTTTTCCTGCTTCACGATATCCCACTCGCCGCCGGGAAAGTACACCGCTCCAGGGGAGACGACATTGCACCGAATTCCATCGCGGCCGAAGTTCTGGGCCAGCTCGTTAGCGTAGGCGCGCATCGCAGCTTTCGCCGGCCCGTAGGAATTGCGGCGACGGAAGTAATACTTGCTCGCCATGGATCCGATGAAGGTAATGCTGGCAGCATCGCTCTCTTTCAACGCGGGCAGCGCTTCCTCCACGGCCCGCACCGGCGCCATCATGTCGACCTGAAAGCTGCGCGCCCAACCTTCTTCGTCGCCGATGGAATCGAAACCACTGGCGCTGTGAATGAGCAGGTCCAGACCACCGAGCTCGGCGATGGATTTGCTGACGAATTCTCGCGTGGCGTGGCCGTCTGACAGATCCGCCGCAGCGCCGAAGTGATTGCCGGAGGTGGTACCGCCGAGAGTTTCGATCGCCTGGCTGACACCATCGGCTCCGCGTGCACAAAGCGCCACCGAGCAACCTTCCTCGGCGAGCAGCCTTGCCGTGTACGAACCGATGCCGCGGCTGCCGCCGAGTATCATCGCGCGTTTGCCGCCAAGCCCCAGATCCATGCTGTTACGCCCGCCAGACCTTCTTGTTGATTGAGCCGAACATTTCGGACAGTTCAACTCGACTGGGTATGATCTTCACCGGCAGGAAGTTCGGGTCTTGCGGGCCTGTCGAGCCGAACTGGGTCAGATCGTAGTCGATGGCGTCCCACGCATGATTCTTTGTCGCCTGATCAGAGACCAGTTCAGCCGTGCCTCGAACCATCACGTGAATAAACTCGGGCGGGGCAACCTGATACTGAATATCTACATTGGGATTGTCACGCAGATGCCGGGCCTTGGGTGTATCCGGGCCGGTAGCGAACCAGAGTATGTCACCGTCCCAGGTTGGATGTACGATTCTGACCCGGGGTTCGCTGCCATCGACGGTCGCAATGGCACACCAGGTCGCCTTCTTACAGGCCTCGTCAACCGCGCTGAAAAACTGGTCTTTCTCGGCAGCATCTATTTTCTGCATCGTTCCACCTTGTAATGATTGGGTCTCAAGGTCAGTTCGCGACCGACGCAGGAATCCAGCTGCCGTGGAATCCGTTGGGGACGCGGGGCAGATCGATTGACGCCACCGGCGTGTTGTCCATCGTTGCAGCGTCCATGATCACAAAGCGGCTGGTGTCTGACTGTGCGTCGTGCACGTAGGTCATCAGATAGCCGTCGTCTTCGCTGGTGGGATTTTCTGATGGCGCGAACACCGGTTCCCCGCCCACGCGACCGCGACCGAACTCGATCTCGGTACGCGCACCCGTTTGACGGTCATATTTCAGAATAGAGCCCGATGTGCTCATCGGGTCCTCCGAATTTCCGCCTTCGGACATACCCATCATGTACCCGTAGCGATGCTTTAGGCCGATCACGCTGTCTGCGACACGCGGAAACTCGGCGGATCGGTCGTCGATCTGCTCTTCGGAAACCTTTCCGGTGCCGGTGTCAATCGTCCACCGCCAGAGTTCCGGGGCCGGGAAGTCCATCGCCGATTCGCGCCACATGTGGCTGAAACGGGCAATGTCGAGCACGATCGTGTCGCCATCTTCGTACGAATTCATTGGGTGGAAAACATAGCAGGGATTGATGTCATACCACTTTACCTGGGAGTCGGTGCCGTTGCGCGGCATCACGCCCAGACGTGCCGGATAGTTGTCGTCCCAGCGGATCGGGATGCCACCGCTCATCGCCAGCTTCATGTCGAAGACTGCAGGCAGGTCCATGAAGATGACGTAGTTTTCGGTGATGTTGAAGTCGTGCATCATCGTTGGTCCACCAACGGTGATGTCCTC
>JAYGEV010000180.1:0-13735 GCA_046582225.1 Pseudomonadales bacterium | reverse complement strand
GCGTCATCCGCTTGCCGTCGAATTCGGCCACACAGATGCGTGACAACAGATCCTCACCCGGATTCTTCGAGCGTTCCTTGATCATGGGATCGATGTAGTCCCACATTTCGTTGCGCGCCGCGATGCCCCGGGCCATATGCTCACCGCCAAACCCGAGACCAGCGATCAGCAACTGATACCAGGTCACAAACGTGTCTTCGTCTTCGCGCGGCATGCCCAGCATGTTGGAAATAACCCGGATCGGCACCTGGCTGGAAAACTGCGTGACCAGCTCGCATTCACCGGCATCGACGAACTTCGCGATCACCTCCTGAGAGATTTGATCGACCATGGGCAGAAAATCGACCAGCTTCTGGCCCACGAACTGCCCGGCGACGATGTTACGCAGGCGCCGATGCTCGCCGCTGTTGCCGTACTCCAGGATATTCGGTCCGAAAACGTGCCTCGAACCGAATTCGTAAGGGCCATCGGGCTTGTAGACGGCGCGGTCGAATCCATCCGAATCCTGGAACACCGCGTCGACATCCCAGTAGCGCGAGACGATCCAGCGATTGTGAAAGCGATCGTGGTAAATCGGATGGAAGTCACGCAATCGTTTGTATATTGGAAACGGATCGCGCTGGAAATCCTCAGAATCAAATTCCCTCGGATCGAGGTCCGCTAACGCTTCGGCGGTGGCAGACATGTTTAGCTCCTGTGCAGAACGAGATGCATCATTTTTTTGTGAAGTCGACCGGGAGTTTCCAACAGGTGTGCATTTCCCCAAGCCGCAGGCTGGAAAGATGCGGCTGCACCCCGGACTGCAGCCGAATATCTGAAACGCTCTCCAACAGCACCCGCGACGCCGTCACTGCCGTATCTCGAGTGATCGCGTATAGCGATCGGGGCCGATCCTCCGGTATCGCCGGGTGCCTGGACGGTGGTCCGAGACCAAACGTAATGCCCGTCGCCAGACCATCGGCCCGATACTGGCCGCGCGGCTCACGCTGGCACAAATCTTTGCGATCGACGATGAACGCTTCGGGATCTGCGAAGATTCTCGGGTCGCGATTTGCGGCCGCCGCCGAACACATGAGCAGAGCTCCATCAGGCAGCAGCTTGCCAAAGCGCTCGACCTCATGGCGGGCAAACCGCTCCGCGCAAAGCACCGGCGCCGAATGACGCAGGGTTTCCAGATAAGCCAGCTTCAGCAGGCGGATGTCGCTGCGTGCCGCATCGAACTGATCGGTATTTGTCAGCAGCAGGAACCACAGGTTCGCAAGCGCACCGTGCAACGTCTGATGGTCAGATTCGAGAAGCGTCACCACCAGGTCAGCGGCGGTTGCCGGACCCGCTTCGAGTTCCAGGCCCCCGAACGCGGAAATCATGTCCTGTGCGGGCTGCGTACGCCGTGCAGCAAGCAGAGGTTCAAAATAAGCAACCAGTTCATTCATCGCGGAAATCCCGGCCTGCTGTGCAACCGGCTCCCAGGAGGTTCCGCGCTGCATGCGCCAGTACCGTTCCACAAAACCGCCAGTGTCCGCCTGGGGCAGGTCCAACAACTTGACCAACAACTCCAACGGCAATCGGGCAGCAAATTCAGTGGCGAGATCGGCCTCTCCACAAGCAGAAAACTGGTCCACGACGCGCTGCGCAACGGATTCGACGTTGTCGTCCACGAGGCGGGCATGCGCTTCGAGCAGCGGCAATTCACCGCGCAGGTCACGGCCAAACCCTTCAAGCCCGTAGTACCAGAGTTTCGATCGAGTTTCGAAGCTGGCTTCGTCAGCAAGTATGGAGGTCACATCGTTGTAGCGCGTGATCCAGTAGCTGTTGGCCAACCAGTTTCGATAACAGGGGTAATTTTCCCGGAGGATTTCCAGCGGCGGATACGGATCGCGCAGATAGGACTCAGAGATCAGCTGGGTGGGCTTGATCTTTTCGGTGGATTCACCAACCCGCTCGCGCTGGTGAATCTCGTAGGTGCGATAACCCTCGCCACCCATGTTGGGCCGGCGGGTGATGATCACCCCGTTGCGACCAGCGACCAAGCCATCTTTTACTACCGTCGCCACGCTATATTTCCTGCTTTGTTCCAACCATGTTTTCTTTGCGGGTTCACTTTCTAAGCGAGATCAAAGTCGAGCCACAACTCACGCACGGATATCAGCCCACTCGGCACCAGGCTCTCGCCGTCCAGGTCTTTGGGCATCTTGTCGACGTTAATGCGCGGGTTCTTCAAGCGCTGCCTCAAGATCCTGGAGCCCACCACAGCTTCCTGGTGGGAGATCCAGGCGCCCGGACACAAATGCGGGCCAACCCCGAAGGCCATGTGGCTGCACTTGCCTTCTTTGCGGTAGCCGCTGCGCAGAAGCTTTCCGGCGTAGAGATCGTCGCGAAAGATATTGTAGGTTTCGGGATCGGCGAAGATGCGGTCGTCGTGATTGGCGGAGAAATCCACCATGTTTACCAGAGACCCGGCCGGAATGGTCACACCGTGCATCTCGATGTCGAATGTGTTGTGCCGCGGTTGTCCCCCAATCGGCGTGGAATGACGCAGCGTCTCATGGAAGGCCTTGTCCCACAGCGATTCATCCGCACTGACCGCCTCGAACTGTTCAGGATGCTGCAGCAGCAGATACCACATGTTCATGATCGCGCCACGGGTGGTCTCGCCGCCCCCACCGACCACCAGCGCGATGTTGGAGGTGATCTCCTCCGTGGATAGATAATCGCCGTCAACCCGAGTCTCGCAGAGCTTGGTGATGATGTCTTTGCCCAGCGGATTCCCATCATTATCGTATAAGAATGTGGGAGTTACGCGACGTTCTTCAACTATTCCCTCAACATAGTCCTCCAGGTGCTGACGTGCTTCCAACCCCTGTTTGTGGGTTTCCGAACCACCGAGCCCGGACATCATCGAGTTGTACCAGTAGTAGAAATCTGCCTGCGCTTCCCTGGGAAACCCGAGCACCTCGCAAACCACGTTGATCGGAAATTCGTTGGCGAACATCCTGCCCAGTTCCACGGTCCGTACGCCATTGGAATCCAATACCCATTCGGTATCCGTTGCGTCATCCCAGCTGTCGATCTTTTCCTCTGCAAGCCGTTCAATGGCCGGAATGCGCAACTTCAACGATTCGCCCACCAGGTGCTGCCCGTACAGATTGCGGCGGCGACGGTGTTCGATTCCGCTGAGTTCCAGCTGGGTATTGCCCAGCACGCCGCTGGAACTACCTTTGGGAATCGTGTTGAAACCTTCATCGTCGAAATAGCATTCGGTGATGTCGTCGTAGCGCGTCACCCAGTAGCAGTTGTGCAGCTTGTCGTGAAACACCGGATAGTGATCGCGCATGATCCGGTAGTAGGGATACGGGTTGCGGAAGAATTCTGGCGCATCGAGAATCCGCGGATCCAGAAGCGGAGTTCCGTCGGGCGCGTGACCCATATCCACCGCCTCGCCGATGGGCATCAACGGAAAGCTTTTCCGGGCTCCCAGCCCGCCATCCTGCTCTTCGGCCAGCGCATCGACCACAGTCGCAACGGAATCCATGGTTCCCCCTAATTACTTATGCAATTTGAAGTAATAGTTGTAGTAAGGTTCAATAATCAAAAGTTACTCGCTACGGCCGTCTTTGGCAACGATCGCCTCAGACCGAATAGCGGACCTGTATTTTGAATCGGGGCTCGACATGACATTCGTGATCTCAAACGCCTGTATCGACGTAAAGGACCAATCGTGCATCGAGGTCTGTCCGGTGGATTGCATTTACGTCGATGACGAGGACCGGATGTGCTATGTGCACCCCGACGAATGCATCGATTGCGCTGTGTGCGAGTCGGCCTGCCCAGTCGGCGCAATATTCAAAGACGACAGTATCCCAAAGGGGTCGGCAGAATTTACCAGGATCAACCTGTTGTGGTTCCAAGACAAAGACCAAGCCCGCTCCGAGGTCAATGCTTTTGCCGACACAAACACTTCCGTCACCTGACAATCCCAGGCTCGCGGGGTTGTCAACAACCCGACCGCTAACAGCCAACCAGCAACAGCGTCGGACACGCATCCTCGAGGCGACCCGCAACCTCGTCGCCCGGCACGGCCACAATGGCATGATCATGCGCGACGTGGCCGCCCTGGCCGAAGTATCGGCAACCACGCTCTACAACCTGTACAACAGCAAGGATGAACTTCTTCTGGAAGCCCTGCGCGAACGGGTTACCAATGCGATCACACCGGCCACCCAGGAATCCGACGGTCCAGGCTGTGCGTATCTGCTCGCCCACGTCAGCAACGTCTGCAGGGAGACCCGCAAATCTCCGGCTTACGTTGCCGCGATTGCTCAAGCATTGTTCCGCGCTTCGCCCGGAGATCCGTTGGCGGAGGTGCTGCTCGGCGGCCTCCACACCGACGCAATGCACTCGCTTGCGGCGATGAAGGAAGCTCGAGAGCTGCAACCAGATGCCGAGCTGCAACCGCTGGCCACCGCTCTGGTCGGATCATTCTGGTCGGTTTTTCTTTTGTGGGACAAAGGCTATCTGGAACTCGCAGGTCTGGAACGAGCTCAGCTCAGCGGCTGTCTGTCGGTCCTCATCCCTGCAGCCGCAGGCCGAGTCCGACGTGATCTTCAAAAAACGCTACGACGAACTCAACGGTCTGAACTGATTCGATCGAGCTACGGCCCGCCGGCAACGTTGATGAACTGACCGGTCGTCCACTGTGCTGCCGGGGATGCAAAAAATACCGCTGCTGCCGCACAGTCCTCGGGCGTGCCGGTTCGCCCCAGCGGAATCTGGCCATTGAACACGGCAGCCGCCTGCTCGTCGGTGAGGTTCATGGTCTCCTTCAACATATCCGTGACAATTACGCCGGGAGCCAGGCAGTTGACGGTGATCTTTTGCGGCGCGAGTTCTACGGCCAGGGTTCGGGTCATGCTGATCATGCCCAGATTGGCCGCCGAATAGACTCCAAATCCGGGAGACGCCTGATGCGCGGCCGTGGAAATGATGTTGATGATGCGGCCACCGTCTGTCATCCGTTTGGCTGCTTGTTGCGCTCCCCAGAACTTCGTTTTCATATTCAGGGTGAGTTGCTCATCAAATTTTTCGATGGAAATCTCTGGCAATGCGTGCATCTTACGATCCAGATTACCCCCGGCGTTGTTCACCATTATATCGAGCCTGCCGAGCTCTTCGACCACCCGATCAAGCACCTTGGGGATGCTGGTAAAGTCCATCACATCGGCCGAGATCCCCAGACCACGTTGACCGCGCTCCTCGATCTCTGCCGCCACCGCGTCGACATCGGCCTGCCGCCGCGCGACCACAACGACGTCGGCACCGCAGTCGGCAAACCCAAGCGCGATGCCTCTACCGATACCGCGACCGCCGCCGGTCACAACCGCAACTTTGCCATCCAGGCGGAAACTGTCGTGCATATTCATGTCGATATCCCGTGTTTGCGCGAAATACGCTTACGCTTTCTTGAACTCGATGTGCAGCTCTTTCAGCGCTCGTAACGAAAAATTCGGGGCTACGGTAAAATCGTTTTTGCCGGGCGCAAACCACATCTCGTCGATTTTCTCGACCAGCACCTTGAAGCCCCAGTAGAGCTCCCGGCGTGCCAGCGGCGCGCCCAGACAGTGGTGCACGCCGGACCCGAAGGCGAGATGCCGACCCGGCTTCTTGCGATCCAGGTCGAGCGTATCGGCGTTTTCGAACTCGCGCTCGTCGCGGTTCGCGGCGGCATATCGAACGTTGATCATAGAGCCTGCCGGTATCTTCACGCCATGCAGTTCGATGTCTTTGGCGGTGCTTCGAAACAACCCCTGCACCGGGCTTTCCAGCCGCAATACCTCTTCGCCGAACGTTTTCAGGTGCTTGTCTGGATCCGACTTGAGTCGATCCCACACATTCGGATTCTCGATCAGCAGCTTAACGCCGTACGACAACGCGTTGGTGGAGGTCTCCGAACCGCCTACGAAGGTGTCCGCCATCATCTCCGAGTGCAGTTCGTTGTCGTTCAACGGCCGCCCCCACTCGGGAATCTCACGATTGACGAGTTCGGAAATCAACGTATCGTCCGGCTCCCGGCGCAACTTGTCGAAGATCGGCTGGAAGTAGTTCTGCGCCTCGATCTCCATCTCTACCGACCAGCGCTCCTCTTCTTCGGATTGCATCATGCCAAGACGCTGCACCCAGGCATCCGTCCATGCCTTGATGCGCCAGATATCCTCTTCCTTCGCACCCATCTGCTGGCCGATGATGATCAGCGGCATGGGTACCGAAAACTGTTTGACCCAGTCGCAATGACCATCGTCGATGAACGCGTCGATGAGCTTTCGCGCGGTTCCTTCGACCAGCGGTTCCATAGCCTTGATTCTGCGCGGTCGAAATGCCTCGTCGAACATTGCGCGCATCTGCTTGTGGTTAGGATCATCCCGGCCGGCAAGTGTTGGTGCCGGCAGCCAGCCTTCGGTTTCGTACAACTCGCGGATTCGGCGCGCGCGCTCAGTGTCGGTACCGGCACGCGCACCGCTGTTGGCGCCATTGACAAAATTCTCGGTGTCCAACAAAAGTTTCCGCATGTCTGCGAACTGGGTGACCACGTAGAAACCCGTCAGCGGATCCTTCCAAACTGGAGACTCGTCGCGCAGCAACTTATAGGCGGGATACGGGCAGTTTTGCAGTTCCACATCCAGCAAGTTGATCTCGTCGGTTGATTTCGGCACAACCGGCTGCATCGGTGTTTTTTCCATAGCTGTGCCCCGTTCGTGTTCAGCCTCTCCCGCGCCTAATCTAGTCGAAATGTGTAGCCCGCACCAGAAAGCTGTTGACCCCGGCGCCGACATCCCCCTAGCCTTAGCATTCGAGTTCGCACCAAACCTATTCCGAGGATCGGGCTTCAGCGCCGGGCGATGGCAGAGTCAGGCGGGGAGAAGCCGCTCAAAAAATCAACGTTAATGCTGTTCGGGTTGCCCGAATACGCAGTCTATCTCGGGTCCATTCCGGTGGGCCTGTATATACCGTTCGTGTACGCCAAAGACTTCGGGCTGGAACTCGCAGACGTCGGTTTGATTCTCATGCTCGCACGCATCTCGGATGTCATCACCGACCCGTTGATCGGATACCTGAGCGATCATACTCAGACCCGTTTTGGCCGCCGCAAACCGTGGCTCGCCGGGGGCGCCGCGGTGATGATGTTTTCCGCCTTTCAGCTGTTCAATCCAGGAGTCCTTTCCTCGGCCAGCGTCGACAACTGGTACCTGCTCACATGGGCGGTAGGGCTATGGTTCGGCTGGACAATGATCAACATTCCGTACTACGCCTGGGGAGCAGAACTTTCCGGTGACTACAACGAGCGCACCCGGATCACCGGCTGGCGTCAGGCGTTCGGCTTTCTTGGCAATGTGAGCGTGCTGGCGGTACCCGTGATAGCCGGAGAACTCACCGGCTACGGCAGCCTGCCCAGAGAGGGCCTGACCATTATTGGCTCTATGGCTCTGGTGGCATTGCCGACCCTGGTAGCGGTGACATTGTGGCGGGTGCCTGAGCGGCAGGCATATCCGCGGGCGAAGTCGCCGCTGCTCAAGAACGCAAAAGTCATGTTCAACAACGGCTCGTTCATGCTGTTGTTTATCGGCTTCATGCTGATGTCGCTCGGGACCGGCTGGGGCGGGGCTCTGTTCATGTTGTTCGCGTCGTACGTTGTGGAAGCTGAAGGTCAGACTCAGGCCATCCTGCTGGGCTACTACGGTGCGAACATTCTTGCGCTGCCCCTGTGGGTGGCCCTTGCCCAGCGCATCGGCAAAAAGACCACCTGGGTGATCGGTGGTGGACTGTTCGTGGTCGTCACACCGTGCTTTCTGATGGTCGGGGCGGGTGATCTGTGGTGGTTTTTCATCGTGCTCGCTCTTTACGGCGTCGCCGGCGGCAACTTCTCCGCGCTTTCCATGTCCATGAAGGCTGACGTCATCGAAATCGCTTCACGCCGGCAAGGTGAAAACATCGCCGGCTCGTACATCGCGGTCTGGTCGCTGGGTCAGAAAATGGTGGGCGCGCTGGCGCTGGGACTGGCTCTGCCGCTTCTGCAGTATCTTGGTTTCGACTCCGCCGGCAACAACGACGCGGAACAGATTCGATCACTTTCGTTCCTATACGTCATCCCGCCGTGGATACTCTACGCATCTGCCGTGATGGTAATCTGGCGCTATCCCATCACGTCTTCGAGATTGCTCAAGATTCGCGCCGCGTTCGACCGCCGCGACCAGCGGCGCGGTGATCTCGCATCCGTTCATCAGATGGCCGACTGACCTACGATCGGTTACTGGGGCTGAAGCTCAGATAGAGGTTCCAAAGCCCGAGCATGATCCCAGGCTGATGCTTGAGATCGTTTCTACCCGGTTCGAGCCGGATATCATCGAGTCGATCGAGCAACACGTTGACCGCAATGTTCTGTTCCAGCCGCGACAATCCCGCACCAGGACACGTGCGCGGGCCTTGAGAGAAGGTCAGATGACGGGCCGGTTTCCCGCGGGACAGATCAATGATGTCGGCACGAGCAAATTATGATTCGTCTCGATTGCCCGCACCATAGCGCAGATGCAGCAACGAGCCTCGCGGCACCGCGACTCCCTGCAACGTCACGTCTTTGGCTACCCGTCGCGTGGATAACCCCTGGGTGGGAGCGTACATTCTCAGCGCCTCTTCAACGAACACGCGAACCTTACCCCGGTCCGCACAAAGCTGCGCCACCAGATCGGGATTTTCCGCCAGCAACTGAGCTTGCGCAGCCACCGCGTACTGGGTGGTCTCATTGCCACCGATGTGCATTCCGTAAACGACCGCGACGATCTCTCCATCGCTGAGCGGGCGTTGATCGTCGCCGTAGCGGACCTGGGTCAGAAACGAGGTCATGTCGTCCGCCGGATGCAGTCGCTTGCGATCGACCTGTTCGTGGATGTAGCGATGGAACTCGACCAGAGTTGCGGCGTTCTCGCGCTCCTCGTCCGGCGTGAGAATGTTCTTGTGAGTGGTGCCATAAACAAACCTACGCACCTGAGCCTCCTCCCATTTACGCAGCATCGGCATATCCTCGAGCGGAAACCCCAGGATATTGGTGATAACGGTCTGCGGCAGCGGCGCGGCAAATTCCTTAACGAACTCAACCTTGCCTTTGTCGATCCATCCGTCGATGAGTTCGTGGGTTACCCGGGTGATCATTTCCGTGTGGCGCTCAGCCCCGGTACCGACCCAGGGATCGGTCAGTTGATGCCGGTGCTGCTTGTGCTGCTCGATGTCAGGGCGCAGAGAGCGCTGCGCATCAACCGTGTCGGCAAAACCCTGCTCGCGGATTATCTCACGCTCGAGATTGCTGTCTCCCTGATCGAACCGGATCGGGAACGTGCCCGGATCGCGGACGATGCGCGAAATGTCCTCATAGGTCGTAATGATGAACGCATCTGAATCAGGTTGTTCGCCTTCACCCGGAATTCTAAGTACCGGCGCTTGCTCATGGAGGATTTTATAGGCTTCAAACCAGTGTTCCTGGGCGCCTGGTGCGAACAGATCAACGTCCTCAAGATCCCGCGGACACTGCCCGCCACGATCAGCAGTCTCGGTCATTGGTTCAGATCCGATGTTGGCACCGCGCAAGTATACGTAGATCCCCGAATGCCTGCGCTCGGTCCAACAACAGACCGCTCTCGCGGCGGCATTCGTCACGGTCTAAGCCGACCAGCTTAAGGCCGACGGCGGACACTTGGATTGCCCGCGTGAGCGCCTCGCGCGAGGCTGCAACAGCGGTTAGGGTGCGCGTTCACCAATCAGCAAGTGCCGTTGCATTGAGCGAGTGCATCCTTACCTTTTCCTGTAGAGACCGTCCTGGTCTGGTGCACGCTGTTTCCAGCTGGCTGGTGGCGCACCACTGCAACATTCTCGATAGCGCTCAGTTTCGCGACGATCTGAGCCAGCGCTTTTTCATGCGCGTACATTTCGAAGGACCCTCTGAGGTCGCCGAATTGCGGCAGACCTACCAGAAGATCGCCGCATCGAACGCTATGGAGTGGCAGATCTGGCCATCAGAAACCGCGCCAAAAGTGCTCCTGATGGTGTCCCGCGTGGACCACTGCCTGGCGGATCTGCTCTATCGCAGAAAAATTGGCGAGCTGAAGATCGACGTACCACTGATCATCTCTAATCATCGCGATGCCTACGCGCTGGCTGCGAGCTATGACATCGACTTTCTGCATCTGCCGATCCGTTCCGACAACAAGGCCGAACAGGAATCGAGAATGCTGAGCGAGATCGAAGATCGAGCAATCGATTTTCTGGTTCTGGCTCGCTAGATGCAGATCCTGACGCCGGACTTCTGCGCGCGGTTCCCGGGGCGCATCATCAATATTCACCATTCGTTTCTGCCGGGATTCAAGGGCGCACGGCCCTACCACCAGGCGCACGAGCGAGGGGTCAAGCTGATCGGCGCCACCGCTCACTACGTGAATGCGGAGCTTGATGAAGGACCGATCATCGAACAGAACGTTGGGCGCGATATTGAACGCGTGGTGCTGGCAAAAGCTGTGCGCTATCAGGCCGAGCACCGCATCCTGCTGAACGGCGACCGCACGGTGGCCTTTAACTAGCCGGTCGGCGTCTGCCCTTCAACAACGGCGCCATCAGCTCCGCCCATCTGGCGAGAACCTGGCTGAAATCGGTTGGCCCATCGAAATAGCTTTCCTGAATCAGCAGCCCGCTCATGAGCGCACGGTACATGTGCATCAGCAGGATCACCTCGTCGTCGTCGCCACTGGCCGCTTCGTAGAGCGCCAGTTGCGAACGATCGATGTCTCGATTCCACTGCAGCAGAGTCGGTTTCAGGCGTCCGGCCAACTCTCGATCCGTCCGGGTCGCCACCAGCAGTTCCAGCAAAGCCCGGTACTCGGGGGTATCGATCATTTTCGACCAGTTGAGCATCAGTTCCTGCGCCACCGAGCCACCGTCCCCCCGCCCGGCACGAATCCTGTCGGCGAACCGCTGAGTTTGACGCAACAGGTGATCGGCGGTCGCGGTCATCAGGTCTTCCTTGATCGGGAAGTGATGCTGCACGGCTCCCTTGGAAAGCCCGGCTCTGGCGGCAACCCGATTAATAGAGGTTGCAGAGTAGCCAAGCTCATACAGGCAGCCCACGGTGGCACGACAGATCGCCTCTCGCGCACGCTGACTCTTGGCGCCCTGTTTGGAAGGAGGCAGGCTCGAACGGGCGGGTTTTACACTCACAGCAAAAGCTCCGCCAGGCGTTTTCGGTGATGGGCGGAATCTCCGAAATTGTACTGACACCACATCGCCCGTCGCAGGTAAAGCTGGGCATCGCACTCGTACGTGAAACCGAATCCACCGTGAAACTGCACAGCGCGGTCGCCGGCAAACGCAAACGACTCGCTGGATTCTGCTTTGGCCATCCTGAGCGCGACCTGGGCGTCACGACCGGCCTGAATCAGCGACGCCGCGTGATAGAGATGCGAACGCGAACGTTCAAGCCCAACGAGAATATCCACGCAGGGATGCTTGAGTGCCTGATAGCTGCCAATCTGTCGTCCGAACTGGGTACGAGTGTTCAGGTATTCCACCACCAGATCCAGCGCACCCGCAATTCCGCCACAGGCTTCAGCGCTGTTGAGAAGCAGAGCCGCATCTCGAACAGCCTCAAGCGCAACACCTGCTGAATCGCCGAGGATGAGGTTAGCGGCAGGCACTTCGATACCGTCGAGCCACAACTCGTAGCTGCGACGGGTTTGATCAATGACGGTCTGACGAGTGAGTGCGCCGGCGGGAATGCAACTGGAAGGCACTATCACCACCGCCGGCGCCCCATCACAGCGCGCGGAAACGACAAAAATGTCTGCCGCCGGGGCATCCAGCACAAAGGTTTTCGTGCCTGTGAGCAGCGCCGTTTCGCCACGAATCGATATCGAACACTCGCAGGCCCGCAGGTCCCAGTCTCCATTGCGTTCAACCATCGCCACCGTGCCAATGCATTGCCCGGTGAACGCGGAAAGCCACTGCGTGCGCTGAGTTTCAGACCCCGCGAGCAAGGCCTGAATGGCGAGCTGGGTTGATTGGAACGGCGAAGCAAACAGCTGCCTGCCCATGGGTTCGGCGATCGAAACCGCGGCCGCCAGGCCAAGCCCGCTGCCGCCGAACTGCTCGGGAATGGCCAGTCCGGTCCAGCCGAGATCGACAATCTCCTGCCAGATCTCAGAATCGAATCCGGTCTCGGTCTCAATCTGACGGCGAACATCAGGAACCGTCGACTTGTCTCGGAAAAAATTTGTGGCCGTATCGAGCAACATCGATTGCTCTTCGCTCCAGGACATGGTCGCGCTGAGTGCGTGCATCATCGGGTCAGCTCAACTCTTTGGCAGGCCGAGCACGCGCTCGCCCACAATGTTGGCTTGTACCTGGCTGGTGCCACCCCCAATGGTGGCCGAGAACGCATTGAAGTAGGAACGCTGCCATATTCCGGCTTCAACCGCATGAGCATCTCCAGACCACAACGCGGCGTTCGTACCCTGTAGAGAAACGGCAAACTGACACAAACGGCGCCGATGCTCGCTGCTGCGAAGCTTGCCCGACAACGCGATGGCGGCTGGCCGTTCGGAGCACAGCGCCGGTATCGCATTTCGAGCGTTGCAGAGTCGATCGCCCTGCTCTTCGATGAGAAACTTCACCAGGGTATCTCTGACCAGCGGGTCCTCGATGGCTGGCCGACCATCGCGCGGCACCTGCCGCGCGAGTTCCACCACATCTTGTACCTGCACGGCAATCATACTCAGTCCGCCCGCCTGCCCGCCAGACACTCCGCGCTCGAAGGTGAGCGTCGACATGGCAATCTGCCACCCCTGCCCTTCTGATCCCATCAGGCAGCTGGCCGGAATGCGGGCATCGTTAAAGAAGGTCTGGGTGAAGCCAAACTCGCCGGTCATCTTCTTGATAGGACGGGGATCGACGCCCGGTGCATCCATGGGCGCCAGGAAGAAGCTCAGTCCCGCGTACTTGTTATCGGAATTCGGATTTGTTCGAGCGAGCAGGATCATATATTTTGCGTAGGATCCAAGGCTCGTCCAGATCTTGCTACCGGTGATGACATACTCATCGCCATCCCTGACCGCACGGCACTGCGCGTTTCCCAGGTCCGAACCATGATCGGGCTCTGAAAACCCCTGGCACCAGATGTCCTCGGCGCTCAGGATCCCTCGAATATAGCGCTGCTTTTCTTCCTCGGTGCCGATCTGAAGAATGAGCGGACCCGCCCAGTTCAAGCCAATGGTGTTGGTCATGAACGGAACCCGCTGACGGGCCATCTCTGCGGTAACGATATCCTGGTACGCCTGATCCGCGCCGCCACCGCCGTATTCTTTTGGCCACGCCATACCCAGGTAGCCCGCCTCGTATACCTTGCGCTGCCAGTCCTGAAGGAAGTGGAACTGAGAATCGGTACCTACCTCCATGAACGTCTCAGGCAGCAGAAAATCTGGCTCAGGCGGCCGGTTTTCCCTCAGCCAGGCCGATACCTCTTCTTTGAACTGGGCAAGCTCACTCATTCCAATCTCCTTCTCTACAATTCCTTCGCTACAATTCCTTCGCTACAGACGAGCGACACCGAAGGTATTGCCCTGAGTCCCGCGGTGAGGCGTTTCCAGCACGGTATTCAGGCAGAACACGAGCACGTTGCGGGTGTCAGCCGGGTCGATGATGCCGTCAT
>JAYGEV010000124.1:0-1585 GCA_046582225.1 Pseudomonadales bacterium | reverse complement strand
TGAAGTCCTGGCTGAAAACGAACACCAGGCGGCCGTTGATGGTTCCATAGCCGGTCACAACTCCGTCGCCGGGGATCTTGTTCTCCTCCATCGAGAAATCCGTGCAGCGATGCTCGACGAATTTGTCCCACTCTTCGAAGCTGCCGTCATCGAGCAACAGCGACAGGCGCTCTCGAGCGGTGAGCTTGCCTTTTCGGTGCTGTTGCTCAATTCGGTGTTCGCCGCCGCCAAGGTCCGCGGCGGCCCGCTTTGCCTGCAGTTCCTCAATAATGTCCTGCATGTGTTCTCCTTTGAGATCTAACGTACGGATCCGCACCCCGACGTGACCAGTTCGGCCGTACTGGGCGCGAATGCGCGAGAATAGCGTGCCGGGTAGATTGTGGCCAGAATCGACCTAAATCTGCACGGACGGGTGGAGCGGGTAGCCTTCAGACGTCAGCCGGTCGATTTCCTCAAGTGCGTAGGGCACCGTGTCTATGAACGCTCGCAGGTCGGACTGCCGCATGCGCCAGTTCATTGACCGATCTTATCCGAGGCAGCGGTTTTTCTCACGTCAGCCCGTGGGTCCGCGGAGCTACCCAGGCGTTATACTGCGCCGGGCCCGAAACCAGACCCACGTACCATGCCACTCAGCCCCGACACTGTAGGACAACAGACCCGTTCATTCGAGCATCACGTCGATGCGCGATGGTTGATGTCATACGCCGCCGGCTTGGCGGATTTTTCGCCGCGGTATATGAACACCGATGCCGAGGTTGTCGTGGCGCATCCGGTGTTTCCCGTGTGCCTGGAATGGCCGGCAATCCTCGATTGCGCGAACCTGCCCGGCGCGCAATCGACCACCATTGCCGAACGCGGGCGCGGTGTGCATGCCACCCACGACCTGCATATTTGTCGGCCCATTCGGGCTGGCGAGGTCCTGAATACCACGGCGACCGTGATCAGCGTGCGGCAGATCCGGCCCGGGGCAGCACAGACGATTCGGCTGGATACCGTGGACGAGCGCGGGGAATTGGTCTGTCGGACCTATCAGCTTGGGATCAGCCGTGGCGTTGAGGTTGACGGTGAAGCCCGCGAGACGGAGTCCTCGCCTGCGTTGCCGGATCTGGCGTGTGAGCAGGGCCGAGCTGAGCGTCCGTCCATCGCGATCCCGGTTGCCGCGGGCGCCGCCCACGTCTACACCGAATGTGCGCGTATCTGGAATCCGATTCATACCGACCGCGCCGTCGCTCTGGCGGCCGGGCTGCCCGACATCATTCTGCACGGTACCGCGACCCTCGCGATGGCGGTTTCTCACATCGTTGAGCGGGTACTGGGTGGCGATCCGACACGTGTGCGCCGTCTCGGCGGGCGCTTCTCTGCGATGGTGTTGATGCCTTCCACGCTGGACCTGGTGATTCACAGCACGGGCAACGGACTGGTGAGTTTTACCGTGCGCACTGAAGGCGGTCAACCCGCGTTCAGCGAGGGCTTCCTTTGCTTCGACTGAACCCCCCCCAGCGCTCTGTGATGAGACCGATCCACTATTATCTGCTCGGTTCCGGCAGCTGGTTCCTCGCGTTCGGTATTCAGGGTGTGATGTTCG
>JAYGEV010000070.1:0-9235 GCA_046582225.1 Pseudomonadales bacterium | reverse complement strand
AAGGACATGATCGTCTCCGGCGGTGAGAACGTCTACTGCACGGAAGTCGAGGAGGTTTTATATCAGCACCCGGCTGTGCTTGAAGCCGCCGCGTTCGGCGTACCGGATGAAAAATGGTGAGAAGCCGTATACGCGGTGGTGGTCCCACGTCAGGAATTTCACAATGTCGATCCGGCCGAGATCATCGATTTCTGCCGTGAGCACATCGCCGGTTACAAGGTTCCCAAGGGGATCGACATTCAAACCGAGCCGCTGCCGAAGTCAGGGCCGGGCAAGGTACTCAAGCGAGAATTGCGCGCCCCGTTCTGGGAAGGCCATGAGCGAGGCGTGAACTGACTGGCAGCGCGTGCCGGTCAGAGCGCTCGGCGTGCGATCTCGCTTTCCACCCGCCACAGTCGATCCTGGCCCCAGGTGGTGTAAGCGTTTCCTGCGTCCTCGGCGTAGACCTTGAAGCTGGGCACGCCCCACAACCCGTCGGCCAACATCGCGCTGACGTTGGCTTCTATTTCCGCCTCCCAGCCGTTGCTGCCGAGAAACTGCCGGCCCTGTTGCCAGTTCAGACCGATGCTTTCCGTGACGTGCTGCAGGCCTTTCTCGCTGGTGATGTTCACGCCGTTAGAGAATGCTGCATTGAGATAGGCGCCGAGGTATTCCACGGCTTTGCCGTGCTCGCAGGCCCACGGGTAGAATGAGAATGCCAGTTTGATCGGCTCGCCAAACGGATCAACGATTCGACCGAAGCGCACGCCTGCAAAGTCAGCCTCGCGCCTGGCATCGCTCATGATGTAGGCGCCCTTGGCCCGGGGTGCTGGAACCCCGCGCATCATCATGGGCATCACCGGTCGCAGCTTCAGCCTTGCACCGCTGCGTTTGACAAGATCGATCACGCGCGCATAGCTGATTGCCGTGTACGGGCTGCGCAACGAGGGAAAAAACTCCACCGTGACATTCTCGGCGTTGGCTCCGGTGGCGGATTCGAATCGCGGCTCCGGTGCGCACGACGCGCTCGACGGGTCATGACAGAGATTCATCTTGCGCAGTCGCGCTTCCAGGTGGCGCAGGCGGTCCACGCCCCAGTACCACTCGCCTTCAAAATAGAACATCGCACCGCCGTAGTGCCCTAACCGGGTGCGCAGGTCATCGGCCTGCTGAATCAGATCCTCAGCCTCGGCGAGGCTCAAGCCCGATTCATCGCCCAGGGAATCACCACTCCAGAAAGCCTGACCCAGTTCGCTGGCCTGGGTTGCAAAGTCTTCGCGCGTCAGCATCGCCGCGAGCTTCTGCCGGAATGTCTGGAGCCGGTCGGGCGTAATTGGGTCTGATGCGGCAGGAAAGTCCAGATCCAGGTGCGGGGCGATATCCTGGACATCACGCACAGCCCAGGCCGGGTAGCGCTCGGAATCTCCGATGTAGGCGGCTGCGGGCGCAGAAACCAGGTGGGGTCGGATTCTGACCACATAACGCCGTCCGAGGCATTGCAGCCGTTGCACCGCCAGGTGGCTGTACGGATCATCGGGTTGGTGAAAGTATTCTATGGTTGGTGGCTGCCGGGACATCACGCGCCTGGCCATTCCCGCGGCATGGCTGGCCGAACGACGAAGCGGGCTGGTCATGACCCGCATGAATGCTGACCGGAGTAGAGTCTGGGGATCCATATCCGTGCTGTCCCGAGTGGGATGTCAATTCTAGCCCGTCCGGAGCCGATTTCACCGGCACGGCGACATTTTCCGTTGATCCGGAGGGAACGCTCTCTGACAATGGGTGCCTGGCAGGGAGAAACGCAATGCAACAGATATTCCAGGATCTGCGGGTCATCGACGCGGCGTCCTTTCTGGCGGGGCCCGGGGCTGGCACCGTGATGTCCGATTTCGGCGCGGACGTGATCAAGATTGAGCCGTTGCAGGGCGATGGCTACCGCAAACTCGTAGGCAACTTTCCGGTGGACTACAACTGGCAGCTCACCTCCAGGAACAAGCGCAGTATCGCGCTGGATCTGGACTGCGGCGAGGGCCGCGGGGTTCTGAGCAGATTGTTGCAGGACGCGGATGTGGTACTGGTCAATTTCGTTGGTGAGCAGCTCACTCGGTTCGGGCTCGAGTACGATGAGATCAAGCGTAGCAACCCGCGCCTGATATACGCCCATCTAACCGGCTACGGAACGAGCGGCCCGGATGCGTCCAAGCGCGCATTTGATTCCACCGCCTGGTGGGCGCGAACGGGCATGATGGATCTGGTCCGCGAGCCCGGGCAGGCGCCGATGATGGGCGTGCCCGGGTTCGGCGACCACTCCAGCGCCATGTCGTTGTTCGGGGCCATCATGCTTGGTCTGTATCGGCGCGAACGAACCGGGGAAGGCAGCTACGTATCCACCTCGCTGGTGGCCAACGGCGTGTGGGCGAACGGTATGCAGCTCCAGGGCGTGATTGCCGGGTTCGACCTGGGCGAAAAACGGCAGCAGCAGGGTTGGTCGAACCCGTTTACGTCTGTGTATGGCACCAACGAAGATCGATTCGTGATGCTGACAGTGATCAACCCGGGTCGCGAGTGGCCGCAGCTGTGCAAGGCGCTCGGCCATGACGAATGGCTGGAGGATGAACGCTTCGTTGATATGCGCACGCTGTTTCGCAACCGCCTGGCGCTGATCGAAATGATCGGTACGGCGACCGGCGAGCTGTCGCTGGCTGAGCTGACCGCGACGCTGGATGCGCATGCGGTCACCTATGGAGTGGTCAATCAGATGTCCGAGGTGGTGCAGGATGAACAGCTGCTCGCGAACGAAATCATTGTGGAGACGGGGTCGGACGACGAATCCTATCCGTATACCGTTGCCAGCCCCATCAGCGTGGCTGAAGAGACGAAACGGTCCTCGGGTCCTGCGCCGCAGATTGGTGAGCACACCAGCGAGATTCTCGCCGAGCTGGGGTTGCCCGACTCGGATATTGCGGCCCTGATCGAAGCCGGCGTGGTCCACCAGCACAGCGGTTGAGATGTCTTGAACCTGGCCAAATCCCTTTTATATGCGCTCAAAGATTTTGGCACCGAGGAGATTTTTGGCATTCCCGGTGACTTTGCGCTGCCGTTGTTCAAGGTCATCGAAGAAAGCGGGATACTGCCCTGTTATACGCTGAGCCATGAACCGGCGGTAGGATTTGCCGCGGACGCGTCACCACGCGCCATGGCTGCCGAGGCGTTTCGCGACACGTTACGAGAAGTTATTCCGTCCGTGGCCGACACCATCCCCGACGTGGAACTGACCTCGCAAATGTACCTCACGGTGTTTCCGAATTTTCACCCCTGGGGTTCGTTCAACGAGATCAACTACCGGTTCCGCCCCAATGGCGACAATCATGAAGAATGCATCATGGAAGTGATGATGATGGCGCCGATTCCCGACGACGGCGATTACACGCCAACGCGCGAGATTCGTGAGCTTGGCATAGATGACGATTTCGTGGAGGCAGCAGAAGAACTGGGTGGGCTGGGGCCGGTGTTCAATCAGGACACGCTAAATATGCCGTTTGTACACCAAGGAATGAAAGCCAGCGCGCGAACCCATACTCGTTTGGCGGAATACAACGAAACCAAGATTCGGCACTTCCATAAGCTCTATGACAAGTGGGTGGATGAAGCGCAATAGCAGTACATTTCACGGTCTATCTCCATGGGTTCACAAAAACGCAAGTACGAATCGCACCGACAGATGAAGCGCCAATCGGCTATACGTCTGATGCCGACAACTCGTCAGGTTCGCTCGAGTTGGTGATGATCATGCGGGAATCGTGCTGGATGGCGTGTGCTTGTTACAGCGGCAGGTCGCCTTGCCGGTTGTGCGCAAACCGTCATAATCTCGCAGATCCCGGGCCCCTGCCCAAGACGTCCTCGCGCAGCGCGTGTCAAACAGTGATCGTGGACCCTGGTGGAACGCCGGGGCCCCGCACATGAACCAGGCCGTGCCGAAGGTATTCTTCAATCGAATGGAGTTGGTGTTGGTACTGGATACAGTACGGAGACTCGAGCGTGTCACATGAACCACCGCATACGGGCGGGATCCACCGCTAGCACCGGATTTGAGTCGCTATCCGGGCAGGCGTTCGAACTCCGCTACGCCCTCAGGCACCGCATGGAAGCTCTGCTTGTCCAGGCAATAGATTGCCACCTGGGGACCTGGAAACTGACCCGGATCGTCCATGGAACCGATCTTCAGGATCACCGCATCGGCCATTCCCGGCGCTCGCGTTGTCAGGTGCGTGCCGCACTCGCCACAGAACTCGCGTGTTACCGGGTTGTCGATATCGCTGCGGGTAAAGGTTTTGGGCGCGCCTTTTGTATAGCTGAACCCGGCCAGCGGCATCGCCATGAAGACGTTGGGTGAACCTCCGGTCAGATACTGACATTCCCGACAATGGCATTGTGCGTTGAACCGGGAATCGCCCTCTGACTGGTAGCGAACCGCGCCGCAATAACATCCGCCTTGTACTTCCATAGACTCACCTCATTGGTTGTTGTATTTCAGCCGACCCGATCGTCTTCGATCGGATACGGCGCATTTTCTTCCACTTCGCAGCGCAGGCTTTGAAACAGCCAGGCGCCATTCACGCGCAGATACTCTTCCGCGTACCAGCCAATGACCCGGAAATACTGGGCCGGGCCATCGGGGACATTTGCGGTGTAGAGCATGATCAGCCGCCAGTGACCGGTTGCGCGATTGCCGTCGACTTCGATATTCGGGTTGAACACGTTGTGGGCGGAGTTGCGGATCCGACCGCGGTTACGCATGTTGGTCATGAATTCCTGGACACGCTCACGACCCTCCCATTTACCCATTCCGGTGGCTTCCCAGGAGCCGTCCTCGGCGAACAGTGCCGCGACGGTCTCGGGGTTGTGGTCATCATCGCAGCCGGCGCAGTAACGCGCCTTCAGCTTGCGGATCTCCTCGATGTCTTCGAGAACCTGAATGCGCTCCTGCAACGCGCGTTCGGCCATTCGCTTCCCCTCGTCTCAGCCGGTTCAGGATAGCTTATCGCGTCGCTTTGCGAAATTCGCGGGGGTGCAGGCGGCTTTGCTCCACCAGGAAGCGAGCCGCGGAGTAGGGCCACAGCGTGAAGTTGTAATCGGAATCATCCGTATACCAGGCGCTGCAGCCGCCGCTGAACACCATGTTCTGCATGGCTTTCTGCAGGCGTTCGTTGTAGCGCGCGGTGACCTCTGGATCAGGATCCAGGTGCTGTATATCGTGTCGATTCATGAATTGCAGGCAACGCAGAACGTATTGCACCTGGGACTCGATCATGATCAGCGCCGAGGTATGGCCGGTTGCACTGTTGGGGCCCAGCAACATGAAGAAGTTCGGGAAACCGGGCACCATCATGGTCCGAAACGATTGCACGTGATCTTTCCAGACATCCTGTAGACGACGGCCGTCGCGGCCGCGAATGTCCACGTACTCGGCGATGTCGAAAGGTCGAAACCCGGTGGCTTCAATAACCGTATCCAGCGCGTGCAGCGTGCCGGTCGCGTCTCGAATGCCGCCCGACTCAACCTCGACAATGGCGTCGGTCACCAGATGCACGTTGTCGCGATTAAAGCTGGTCAGGTAGTCGTCTGAGATGCAGCGACGTTTGCAGCCCGGGTCGTAGTGTGGTGTCAGCTTGTCCCGCATCTCTGGGTCATCCACCGAATCGCGCAGATGCTTCATGCACAGACTCTTCAGCCGTGGCGCGAGCACCCCGTCGCGGCGTAGCGACAGAACCCCGAAGACATCCAGAAAAGCCCATACGTACCACCGATACACCCTCATCAGCCACGGCAACCGGCGAAACAGTGCGCGTCGCCGGGGCGGGATGTCGTGCGCCATGCGTGGCATTACCCAGGCCGCGGAACGTTGAAAAACGGTAACTTCGGCCACCTCATTGGCGATACCCGGCAGCACCTGCGCGGCGCTCGCGCCGGTACCGATGATGGCTACGCGACGTCCGGCCAGGTCGTGATCGTGATCCCAATGGGCGGTGTGAAAGACCTTTCCCGGAAAATCCTCAAGGCCGTTGATGCTCGCGTGATTCGGAAGGTGCAGGCCGCCAAGCCCGCTGACGACCACGTCGGCCGTGATGGTGCGCTCCGCGCTCGTGGCTATCTGCCACCGGGTACCGTCAAAGTCGACGCTGGTGATCTGGGTGCCAAAGCGAATGTGCGGGGCCAGATCGTATTTCTCCACGCAATGCGCGCAGTAGTCCCAGATTTCCTGTCCTTCTGAATAGGCGTGGCTCCAATCGGGATTCAATTCGAAGGAGTACGAGTACACGTGGGAAGGCACATCGCACGCCACGCCGGGGTAGGTGTTCTCGCGCCAGGTCCCGCCAACCGCATCGGCTTTTTCAAGAATGACGAAGTTCTCGATGCCGCGCTTTTTCAGCTGAATGCCCATGCAGACACCCGACAAACCGGCGCCAAGGACCGCGACGCGAACAGATTCTTGCATGGACATATCTGAATTCTCGATGATTGCCGATGTGTAGCGTTAAGGCGCGGTGATCACATTGAGCACGGCGGGAGTCCCTGCCTGCGCGGCTTCCAGCCCCCGCTCAATGGCTGGGAGCAACTCCCCGGGGTCTTCGATTCGCTCTCCGTGGCCATCGCTGGCCTTCACCACCTGCTCGAAATGCGGCGAAGGCGATAGATCTGTCAGCGGCATGGTTTCAGATTGAACAGCCTCGCCTCCAGGGTACATGCCCGAGGCCGCATTGTGCACCGCCTGCCAGCGCTGGTTGTTGTTGATGATCGTCAGCGTACCGAGTTTCTGGGCCCTGGCGACAAAGTGCGCGGGCGTAGGATTGCCGAACATGTACGAGCCGTCACCCACCACGGCGATAACCTCGCGATCAGGTTGCACGAGCTTCGCACCCAGGGCTGCGCCAAGTCCGAACCCCAAGCCGCCGGCGGTGGATTCGCGCATGTAGGTTCGCGGCTCATTCAACTCGAGGTAGTCCACCGGTACTCCGAGTTCGTTGATTACGATGGCGTCGACTGCCTTGGCGCGATTCAAGCAGTTTGCCAGCCATGCAGTAGTAATGGGCGCGCTCTGCGCATCGTCGTTGATGACTGCCGCGATGCGCTCACGGCGCTTTGAGTTGAGTTGTGTGAGAAGACGCGTGCGTTTGTCGAGCTTTTTCCGGTCGAGGCTGCGTACCTCCACAGCGCTGTTCAGCATTGCCAGGAAGTCCGGTGCTGCGGCGGCGACTGCCAGGTCCGTGCGAAAGCCGCGCAGCGGGTAGCTTGCGTACTGAGGGTCGGCGGCCACCTGGATCACGCGGACGTCGGCTTTTGGTTGAACCTGCACCCACGGCACGCCGGCCTCCAGCACCAGGATGAGATCGGCCTCCGCCACCAGACCCATGCCTTCCATGCCGAAGTTCATCGCATGCGTCGAGGGTAAGTTGGCGTCGGTGGCAAAGGGTTGCGCAACGGGAATTGCCAGGGTCCTGGCGAGGTCCGCCAGAGCGTGGAAGGCCGCGACTTCACGTCCCCCCGAGGATGTCACGATGAGCGGAAACTCCGCGCCCACAAGTGCATCCACGATTTCCTCGACGACGCTGCTTTGCGGTACCGATACCGAAGACGCTACCAGGCTGGTGTTGTCAGAGATCGTTGCGGGTCCGGCAATGACTTCTCGTGGCAGCGTGAGGTACACGGGGCCAGGCGGGGCGGTCGTGGCGATTCCAGTGGCGCGCTGGATCAGAGTTTCGATGGGTTGCCCGGCCCTGAGTTCGTAGTCCCACTTCAGCCAGTCGCGCATCATTGCGCCCTGGTCGAAGGTCTCCTGGCCCCAATGGATGTGGGCGGACCGCGAGCCTAACTCGCCGTGCTCGGTATTCGGAGTACGACCGGCGAGCATGAGAATGGGTACCTGATCGCGATGCGCATTCATCACGCCCATTATCGCGTTGGCAGATCCGACCGTGGTGTGCAGAAGCACCGCGGCGAGGTTGCCGCTGAACCGGTAGTGACCGTGGGCCATGGCCATGGCTACGTTTTCGTGCGGCGTGACTAGAAATATCGGTTGTAGTTGATTGCTGTTGCGGGTCTGCGCCAGCGCTTCAATGATTGGCGCGGTATCGGTTCCGGCATTTGTGAATACGTGCTTCACGCCGCTGCTGTGCAATGCGGCGAGGAGCGCTTCTGCATTGGACACCTGGCGGTGTTCGTCGGTCAAATAACGCACGCGATCTCTCCGTGGTAGGCCTAGAATGGGCTGGACTGGGGGGATGCCGGTCCCCGCCGATGCGTGAAAGTGATGTTTAAGCGGCTAACTGTCAATCGCCCTGATGCGAGTGAAACGATGAAATACTTCGGGTTGTGTGTGCTGGCGCTGCTGCTGACGTTGCAGGTGCCGGTTCGAGCGCAGTCTGTGAGCGCATGGGATCTGGTGCACCCGACCGGCTTTGACTGGCAGATCAAATCGCACCGCCAACTGGTCGCGAAGGATCTGGGCTCCCGGGTGAGGCTACTTGCTGCGGTAGTTCCGGCACAATCAGAGGAGCAGCGGCAGCAGCTCAAAGCAACGGTCGCGACGCTGGACGCGCTCGGTGACGAGGCAACCCCCCGGCAGCGCAGCAACCTGTATCTGTCCCGGGCTTTTCAGCATCGGCGACTGCTGGATTTGTTAGCCAACACGCTGACGTCGCTGAGCTGTACCCGGGCTGCGCAGGACATCAACAAAGAGATGCTTTGCTGGTCCGAAGTCAGCGTGTACCTGATGGATGAGGAGACCGTGGACATCGCGCTCACGGTGCTGCGCTCGGCGCGAATGATTCCACGGGACGAGGACATGCCGGTCAAGGCGCAGGATCCCAAGGTCTGGTACGGCGAATACGGCAGGGGTATTGTTCGCTATATCATAAAGCCGTATCTGCGGGCTCTTTCGAGCGAAAATGAGTAATTACTCTCATCTGCTGGGTTGGTTGATGGTATCGGTCGCGATGCATCCGGTGGCATATGCCGCGCAGACAATCCTGTTCAACGAATCGGCTGCGTTCGAGTGCTACCAGGCCGCGTTGCACAACGGCGGCGCGTTCGACATCGACACCTGTTCGCTTGCGATCGATCACCAGATGTTGAACCGAAGCGACCGGGCTGCGACCTACTCCAATCGTGGCATCCTGTATGCACGTATTGGTAATCTGCGGGACTCGCTGCGCGATCACAATCGTGCGGTACGGCTTGCGCCAGACGTCGCGAGCGT
>JAYGEV010000044.1:0-2912 GCA_046582225.1 Pseudomonadales bacterium | reverse complement strand
CGACGGGCTGCTGGGCGAATCCGGCCGCCTCAGAAAAAAGATCGAGGTGGCAGAACAATCCTGGTTGACCGCCAGCGAAGCGCTCGAAAAACTCAATTCACGTTGACCAACGGCCACTGCTCAGACCACGCGGGCGACGACTAGGCAGATTGCTCGTAAATAGACGGCTTACCCTCGTCCTCCACGCTAACGCGTCGGCCCAGTGCCGGATAGGTCGGGATCTCATCATCGCCAAGAGGTTTCATCTTCACCTTGCGCTCCAGGGCCGCGGCAATATAAGGCTCGAGCTCCTGGCTCTTCGTGCGCTCCCGCTCAGCCTCGCGTTCCTTGAACTCCGGCATCACCTCTGCCGCAAACAGCTCGAGCGACTCACAGATATGTTCGTGCCTGTTCATGCCGGCCTGTTGGATGAACGTAACCTGATCGACATTGCACTTTTCAAACTTGCGCAGGTGTTCGCGCAGGTCGTCCGGGGTACCGATGCCGCCACGTGCGCCCAGTAGAGACTCGCCAAAATCTCCGGTTTCGGCCTCCAGCTGGGGTGCGCGGACGGTCTGGAAGTTTTGCCACAGATCCGTACGTCCCGGCTTGTGCTCGCCGAACCCATAGAGGCTGCCCAACGCGAATCCGAAGAACTCAAAGCCTTCCAGCCCACGTTTCACGGCCGTTTCCCGATCTTGATGGCACGAGAAACTGGAGACCATGCAGATGTTGGCATTCACGGTATGGCCGATAGGTACGCACTGATCGCTCTTGATGATGGTGTAGTACTCGTCCACCCAGGATTGCGCCTCCATGGGGTCGACGAACGCGAAAGTGAGCGCGCCGATGCCCAGTCGCGCGGCCATCCGAATGGTTTCTCGCTGGGAGCAGGCCACCCACACCGGCGGATGCGGCCGTTGGACCGGTTTCGGCACGATATTGCGGCACGGCATCTCAAAATACTGGCCCTTGTAGCCCGGATACGGGTCCATCGCCAGCATGTTGCATATCTGTTCGGTGGCCTCGAGGAAGATCTTGCGTTTCTGCTCCACCGGGACGTCGAAACCGCCGAGTTCGAGCACCGCGGAGGACTCGCCAGTTCCGAACTCCACTCGGCCGTTGGAGACGAGGTCCAGCGTGGCGATCACTTCTGCGGTGCGTGCGGGGTGATTGTACTGAGGGATCACCTGACGAATACCGTGGCCCAGGCGAATGTTCTTTGTGCGTTGCGAGCACGCCGCCAGGAACACCTCGGGAGCCGAGGAATGCGAGTACTCCTCGAGGAAGTGATGCTCGACCTCCCACGCAAAGTCGATGCCGAGCTTGTCGGCCAGTTCAACCTGATCCAACGCCTCGTTGAACAATCGTTGCTCGGCGCCCTCGGTCCAGGGCCTCGGCAGCTGGTGCTCGTAGAAGATCCCGAATTTCATTCTCTCAACTCCCGATGTTAGTGACTGTCCCGTCGCGATTCGGCGGAGCAGGAGACGCTTCCAGGCCTCGCTCCACAAAACCTACGATGCTTTCGATGACCAGCTCGAAGTCCATTTTCCTGCGGCCCGCGTAGATCATCGCGTGGCGCATGTACCCACAAAGCCCATGGCTGACCAGGCTGGCCTGCTGATCATCCTGATGACCGATGCCGAGCGCCCGGCTGGTGAATTCGCTGATGCGGTCGTAGATTCGCCAGGCATCCTCATCATCCGGCGCGATCATTACCGGATCCAGGAAGGCAGCCTTCAGCACACCGGGATTCTCCTCGGCGTAGGCCACCATGGTGCGCAAAATCACCTGGAGTCGCTCGCGCAGACCCTGAACGCCTTCCAGACTCTGTGAGTACCTGCTCACCAGATCATCCTGGGCGTGCTGGGCAAACGCGAGGAAAGCTGCTTCTTTGCTCTGAAAGTGCAGGTAAAAGGTGCCGTTGGCGACCCCGGCCGCGCGCGCGATGTCCTGGGGACGCGTGCCGTCGTAGCCACGCTCCACGAATAGGCGAGCCGCCGCATCCATGATCTTGCGCTTGCTCGCCTCACGGCGACGGGTCTGACCGTTGACGGCCTGGATTTCCAACTTAGCCCCCGGCAGAATCGACAAAATTGCCGGCCTAAAATGACAATTTGTCAGATATTGCCACAGCAGATCGACGTTGCAAGAACTAAATACCAATCCGAACGTTCGTTCCGGTATGATTCGACCCTATGGCAAACGGCATCAAACAACCGAGGGCGACCCGGGAACTGCTGGAAGATCAGCTGGTTACGGTGTTCAAGAAGCGTGGCTACGAGGGCGCAACCTTGACTCAGCTGGCCGAATCGACGGGTCTCGGCAAGGCCAGCCTGTATCACCATTTCCCCGGTGGCAAAGCCGAGATGGCGGCCGTGCTGCTACGCCGGTCGGTGGCCAGGCTGCAAAAGGCGGCGTTCTCGCGGCTCGGGAAATCCGCACCAGCCGCGTTGCGATTGCAGCAGTTTGTCGATGGCTTCAGCACCTATGCCCAGAACGGCGAAAGCCCCTGCCTGATCCTGATCCTCGCCCAGGGCAGCGCCGGAGAGATCCACGGAGAATCCATCGCGCAACAGTTTCGGGATTGGACAGCCGCGCTGACCGCTGTGTTCGAGGAAACCGGACAGAAACATCGTCGCGCAACCCGCTCGGCCGCAGACCTGCTGGCGAGACTGTATGGCAACCTCGTTATCGCCCACCTGGGCGACGACCCAAAAGCGTTTCGGCGCGGCATCAAGCGCATTAAGAAAGCCCTTCCAGAGTAGGCACCGGCAACCAGGCGCGAAGCTTCTTTCGCCAATCAGCCGCCAATCAGCGCATCCAGGCGTGAAGCCTGCCGACCCAGTTCAGCAGTTTTTCCGGCGCGTGGTTACGACGCCACACCCCGGCTGCGAACTTGTTGGCTTCGGCAAGCGTTGGGTAAATGTGAA
>JAYGEV010000336.1:0-9599 GCA_046582225.1 Pseudomonadales bacterium | reverse complement strand
CCATCAAGGTACCGTGGAGCTACCGACCGTCGGACCCTGGCAGACCGGCGAGGTGCGCGTGCTTGTGGTATTCGCCGCAACCGCACTGTTGTGGGTAACCCGCAGCGAGCCGTTGGGCGGCTGGACGGCCTGGTTCGAACTCGACCGGACCAATGACGCCATGGTTGCCCTGCTTGCGGTAGTCGTCATGTTCGTCGTACCCGACGGAAAAGGCGAACGATTGCTGGATTGGGAAACGGCCGCTCGAATCCCATGGGGAATGCTCATTCTTTTTGGCGCAGGTCTGACCATCGCTGCTGCGTTCACCAGTTCCGGACTCAGTCAGATAATCGGCGACGCGCTCACCGGATTAGCCGTACTGCCGGTATTCGCAATAATGCTGGCAATATGCTTCGCCGTTACGTTCCTCACTGAAACCACCAGCAATACGGCAACCACAACGTTGCTGTTGCCGATACTTGCCGCCGGCGCGCTCGGTGCCGGAATGGATCCGAAGTTGCTCATGATACCCGCGACGATAAGCGCATCCTGCGCATTTATGTTGCCGGTGGCGACCGCCCCCAACGTCATCATGTTCAGCACAGGACGTTTTTCAATCGAGACCATGGCCAAGGAGGGGTTCGCACTGAATCTGATCGGCGCGTTGATCATCTCGTCGATGTGCTACATGTTCCTCACCTAGCGCCGTGAGGCGATCAGTTCGGGCATCGAGGGGCAACCTGCCGAGTTCTGACACCGCCTTGTAGAAATCGCGCCAGTCCTCGCCCTGCAGAGAATACATCTGCGCAAACGCTCCAACGTTGTCCTGGTAGGTGGCGAGAGAGACCAGATAAGCGTTGTTCAACCTAGACATCAACGAGTCGAATCTTCCGCCCCCAAGAACAGCGGCGTTACGTTCGTAACAGGTTGTTGCACGCTGCAGCACGGTTTGTTTCTCCGAGCGCTTCACCGTGTCTTCGAGATTTGACTGGTACAACCTATGCAATGCAGAACGGGTATCTTCAAGCACGCCTGCCATCGAGGCCCACTCTTTACGGCGCTTCATGTAGGCGGCAATCCCGTCCGACCCGTGACGCTGCTCAATCCACTGCGCCGCCCCGCGGCGGCCGACAAAGGTGGCGAACGCCTCATTGAACTCAACATCGCCCTTCACCCAGACCTGGCCGTGGGCGAGTTCGTGAATGAGCAGCTCCGCCAGATCAGCCTCGGGCCAGTCGATGAATGAACTCAGCAGCGGGTCTTCAAACCAGCCAAGGGTGGAGTAGGCGGAAACGCCACCCACGTACACATCAAATCCCTGACCTTCGAGCTTGTTCGCATACTGCCCCGCTCGAGCTTCATCGAAGTACCCTCGATAAGGCGCGCAACCCACTACCGGATAACACCAGCGCCGGGGTTCAAGATCAAATTCTGGTGCAGCGAACACGTTCCACACGACGTGAGCATCGTCAAGTTCAACATACGTCCGATAGCGTTTGCCCACATTCATCCCAAGCTCGACCTCAGCAAAGCTGAGGATTTTCTGACTGGCCCGCAAACCGGCAAGCACTCCGAGCCGTTGTGGGTCGATATTTTCGGCCTGCTCTAACTCGGCGACGACCGCAGCAACGGGCTGACGCTTGCTCAGCACGGCGACCTGACCAAAAAACGCCTGAGAGTAGTATCCAACGGTCTCACATCCACCACTCACAATGAGCCAGACAGCCACCAGCGCAATGGTCATTCCACGCAGTGCCCATCCGGGCGCGCGCGAGCCGGTTACAACCATTTACACCTCATCTGAACATTCTCGGCCATTCATTCAGCGGATCACGGGTGGCGCAAGTATCAGAGCTATGATATGAGAGTTTCATGGCGCTCTTGAAAGGAATCGTGTCGACAACTCTGGTAGCGGTGAACACCGTTATCGCGTGCATTCCCCTGATCATCCTGGGTCCGATCAGGCTGGTCGGCCCAGCCTCGGTACAAAACTATCTCAACCGCAAGTTCGACCACTGGGTCATAGACGGCTGGGTGTCGATCAATCGCCTGATCTTTCGAGCGCTGCGTCTTTCCAATGTCCATATCACCTGGGAAGGTGCGGAGGACCTGAGCCGTGAGCGCTGGTACATGGTGATCAGCAACCACCAGACCTGGACCGACATCGTGCTGCTGCAGACGAATCTTTTCGGCCACATACCGCCGATCAAATTCTTCACCAAACATCAGCTTTTATGGATCCCGTTCCTGGGTCAGGCAATGTGGATGCTTGGATTCCCCTACGTCCGGCGCATGAACAGAGCCCAGATCGCGAAGAACCCGAAGAAACTCAAATCGGACCGAAATGCCACGCTTGACGCCTGTGAACGCTTCCGCAGCCATCCAACGACGGTGTTGAATTTCCTGGAGGGCACGCGGTTCACCGAAGAAAAGCACGCCAGACAACGAGCCCGGTTCGAGCACCTGCTGAACCCGAAGATCGGTGGACTTTCGTATGTGATGAGCGGGCTGAACAATCACCTTCACAAGCTGGTGGACATTACGATCAGCTACCCTAACGGCGCACCGACCTTCTGGGAGTTCATGCAGGGGCTATCGCCCGATGTGAACATGCTGATCCAATGCCGAACCATTCCAAGCGAAGCGCGCAACCACAATGACAGCGAGCAACGTAAGATTCTTGCACCGTGGATCGAAGATTTGTGGCGTGAGAAAGACCAGCGCCTCGCTCCGCTGGAGCCGGTCGGCTGATGTACCAGAAACATTTTCAACTAAACCAGCCGCCGTTTTCCATCGCGCCAGACCCCAGTTTTCTGTATCTCAGCGACGGCCACACGGAAGCCCTTGCGCACCTGATGTACGGATTTTCCCACGGCGGATTTGTCCTCATCACCGGCGAAGTGGGCACTGGCAAGACCACCCTGCTTCGCAACCTGCTCAAGCAGACGCCCCCTGAGCTGGACGTAGCCTTCGTGCTGAATCCGCGTCTGACGGTAAAGGAACTGCTCGAAACCGTTTGCGACGAACTGACGGTGGCGCACCCGGAAAGCAACGACCCGACGGTCAAACAATACATAGACGTGCTGAACAAACACCTGTTGCGAACCCACAACAGCGGCCGCAGCACCGTGATAATCATCGACGAGGCGCAGAGTCTTTCTCCATCGGTGCTCGAGCAGATTCGTCTGCTGACGAATCTGGAAACCGATGATCGCAAGTTGCTGCGCATCATTCTGCTCGGCCAGCCCGAACTCGGCGCGTTGCTGGATCGCACCGAACTGCGCCAACTGGCGCAACGCATCACCGCGCGATATCACCTGGGGGGTTTGACGAGAGAAGATTGCTACGCGTACGTCGCCCACCGGTTGGCACGCGCCGGCGGTAATCCAAGAGTGTTTACGCGCTATGCGCTGGCGCGCCTGTATCGCATCTCCAAAGGCATTCCGCGGGTGATCAACATCGTCGCCGATCGCTCCATGCTCGGGGCCTATGTGGAAGGCAGAACCCAGGTCACCGGACGAATTGTCAATCGCGCCGCCAATGAAGTGCTGGGAAAGCGCCCGCAATACCGGCGGTGGCTGGCCACCGGCCTGGTATCGACTTTCGCCGCTGGCATGGCCCTCGCGTACTTCTACCAACCTTCGCCAGGTCCCACCGACAACCCGATTTCGGTGGTGAACCCCGTCCAAGATAAAGCCGTACCCGCCGAGCAGACCAAGTCGGTGCGGCAACCGCCAGTCCCTCGGCCCGCCACCCCCACTTCTGCTGAGATTAAGCCCGAGCCGGCACAGCTGAGCCAGGGGCCGCGAATGGCTACCCAGATCGTGCGCCCCGAATCCGATCGGGAGCTCGAGTTCAACCGCGATTCGCTGACGCCCTTTCAGCGCCCGCAAATGAGCAGATTTTCGTCCCTGCGTCGAGCCTACGCCGCTGTATTTGCGGCATGGGGCGCAGACTACGACGCCGAAACAGCAAGCACTATTCCGTGCAACTTCGCACCCAGCGCAGGGTTGCAATGTCTTGGCCTGCACGGGAGTTGGGGAGATATCGCGCGGATGAACCTGCCGGTCGTGCTGGAATTGTGGGATAGCCAGGCTGGCCCGTACTATGCAGCACTCATCGACCTGCGCGGTGACCGACTCACCCTCCACCTGGGCGATGAATCTCATGCGGCAACGCCGCAGATGCTGCGCAATCTGTGGTCCGGTCAATACGTCGTGTTATGGCAAACGCCCCCGGACTACCATGGCAATATTGCAAATGGCGACAGCCACCCGACAGTTGGCTGGCTCCGGGAACAGCTGTCCGACCTGGTCAGCACACCATTGAAAAGCATGACTCCCAATGATTTTGACTCGAGCCTCGATTCCGCGGTGCGAGAGTTTCAGAACGCCGAGGGGTTACTCACAGACGGCATCGTCGGTCCCGCGACCTGGATTCGCGTGGCCGATCGCCTGAACCTGCCCGCGCCAGTTCTCGACGGATAACGATGTCCTATATTCTCGATGCGCTGAAAAAATCAGAAGCCGAACACGACCCGGCTGCAGCGATAGATCTTGCCCTGAATCAGCAAAGCAACCAATCGCGTCAACGCACCACCGGTGTTCTGATCGCGGCCGCACTGCTGGCAAACGTCGCCGCGCTGATCTGGCTGTTTGGTCCGAACACCACGGTGAACGAGCCTACCCGCACACCAGCGCCGGAGCCTGTGTCGACTTCGTCCGAGGATCCGCTGCAAATACAGGTGGTCACGCCGCAGGCGGAAACTGCGAGTCGGTCTGCACGAGAACCAGCGGCGGTGCCATCGGTCCAGCCGGACGCAAGAATCAGAACGCCACTGGCGAACCTGCCAGCGGCCGCCCGCAAACGCTTTCCCGGTTTGGTTTTTTCGACCCACATCTGGGCGGACGATCCCGGCCTGCGGGCGGTTGTGGCCAACGGCAGGCGCCTGGTTGAGGGCGATGAAATCGACGGCGTCGCCGTACATCGGATCACCGAGAACGGCGTGATCCTTTCGTTCGAAAACTATCTGGTGGAAATCCCCGTGGTGGCCGAGTGGCAATAGTCGCGGTCAGATGACCTGCTGCGCGACTTGAGGGATTGTCCACACCTGCTCGTAAATACGACCTTCGATAAAGATCTGCACCATGTCGCCGTCAATCAGACCCAAACGAGCTTCGTCTTCGAGGATGTTCAGCGCCGCCTGTGTCGAAATCGCGAGTCGGTAGGGCCGATCCATAGACGTCAGCGCATCATAGATATCGCAAACCGTCATGACCCGGCTCGCCAACGGTATCTGCTCATCCGCCAGCCCGTCCGGGTATCCGCTGCCATCGAGCCGTTCGTGATGAGCGCCCGCAATTTCCGGCACTCCGGCAAGTTCTAGAGGCCACGGCAGCACCGATAGAAAATCCCGCGTGTGGTTCACGTGCGACTGAATTTCCAGGCGCTCTTCAGGCGTGAGATTACCTCGACGCACGGACAGAGCGCGCATCTCCATTTCTGTGAGTAAGCCACAAATCGTGCCGTCGAACTCCTGATAAGAATAATCGCGGATTACTTACAGATCGAGGTACTCAGCATCAGCGAGCACGTTCGGCGTATTAGCTTTGACAATTATTTGAAAGTAGTCATCCAGCCTGCTGAGCTCGACTTCCAACTCGCGATGCACGCGCCGACGCGCGACTTCGAGATCGATCGCGCCGTCATGCAGCAGTTCCAGTTCTTTTTCCACCGCCTTTCTGCGCAAACGCTCTTTGTGCAGCTCGAGGCGATAGCGAACTATTTCCAGGCGCTCGTCGGGCAACTTGTTAGCCTTGACCAGAACATTTTCCCGAACGCCAACTTTGCCAAAGTCGTGCAGCAAGGCCGCGTAGCGCACCTCCCTGATATGCTCGGATTCCCACGTAAGATTTCGAAACCGCGGCAAATCGGATTGCGGCAGGGCTTCAAGCAGCGACACGGTGGACTCCGCCACCCGAAACGAATGACCGCTGGTGCTTGGGTCTCGTTGCTCGATGGCCTTTACCGACGCTTGTACAAAGCTTTCGAACAGCCCGTTCACGTCGCTGATCAGGAGGTTTTTCTGGATCGATACCGCTGCCTGGCTGGCAATGGCACGCAGCAACTCGCCCATTTCCGCGCCAAACGGTATCGGCTCGCCACTGTCCGGGTCGAGACGGTTGATGAACTGTAGAACGCCGATAATCTGGTCGCGATGATCGCGCATTGGCAATACCAGTATCGAGTGCGTGTGATAGTCCATCTGCTGGTCAAATGAACGATTGAATCGATACGCTACCTCCTCGGTAATCGCATAAGCGTCAGGTATGTCCAACGGTTGACCCGAGAGTGCTACGTAGCCTGCCAGGGATTCGGGGGTGATATCGAGATGCTGCTCGATAAATGGCACGTCGACCGAGTCGTTCTGAGCCATCTTGAACACCAGTGACCGGGATCCCTCGCTTTCGTCTATCAGGTACAACGACCCGGCGTCGCAACCCACCAGTCGGCGGGCTTCAAACAGTATCGTTTCGAGCAACTCATCAAAATCCATTTGCGTAGACAGGGAAAGTGCGATATCCGACAGCTGTCTCATCCGCTGGCGCTGCACCCCAACCTCCCGAAACGACTCCATCACCTTCTGATTGCGACGCCAGTGCGCCGCTGCATCACTCATCAGCTGTTGTAGAACGCTGAGGTTCGCGTTACCCGACATCAGCAGATCCGCCTTGGAAGCGGGGTCTTCAGAAGCGATCAGTGCATGGGGGAATTGCCGACACGCACTATGGGATCCCGCACCCACCAGCAGTACCAGCGCAACAGTTTCGTCCATCTCCTCATTACACGCCGCATCCACGAGGCGAACGGGCCAGTCGCGCTCCCGCGCGACATTGCGCAACGCTTTGTGGACCAGTGAGGTCGGGGTGGTTTGCTCCTGCCCGCCAACGATACAAAGCGCTGGCTTGGCGTTGGCTGGATTCATTGAACTTCAGCTTCGACGGTTAGGCACGCGAAAGTATGCCGCCAACCTCACACCGGCGACTTGATGCGGGTCACAAACATGGTGTGACAATCGTCTTATAAATCAGACAGCTGAGCGGACGACAGGTTGTTCAACCGGCGCTCCAGCGTGGCAAGACGGGTGTTCAGCTGCAAACGGTAGGCGTCGATCGCGGCCACCGCCTGCTCGTTGTCCTTCACCCGATTTTCCAGCCCCGACTGCAAACCGGCAATTGTCTGCTGGGAGGCATTGACCTTGTCCACCAGGTCACGCTGGGCATTGACCATCTGCGCCAGTTGCAGGTCCACGCTGGCAAGCTGGTCGATGATCGCCGATTGCTGAGAAAAGGCCGTCTCGTGACGACCAACCGAGCTGATGAGACCTCGGCTGCTGCTCTGCAAATCGTCGACAGATTTGCGCACCTTGTTCAGATTGGTTTCGTTGTCCTTTATCCACGTGAGATTGCGCTTGTTTGAAATCGCCCACAACTTTCGTATCTCCGACTCCCAGTATCCGATTTTTTCCTGGGTGTCCTGACCGGATACGGTCATTGCTTCGTCAGTCACTCGCAATCGGTTTTCGAGCACGGCTATCCGACCATCCGCCGTGTCCAATTCCCGCTGTTGCTCGATGAGCAGCTGATGCTGGTTGGCGATAAACCAACCTGCCCCAACGAGACCTGCGACGAGTACCGCGAGGATCAGGTTCACGCCGATGAGTCGCGCGCCCTCCGACGGCGGAGCACGCCGGCGGGTACCCTTACCGCCACGCCGGTAACCGCTGGCATCATCCGGGCTGGTCGAAATGGAATTTGCCTTGGGTTTATCTGCCATGCTGCGTTGCTTCCAGGTGATCGAGGGGTAACCGAACTCGAGCGCGCGAATTATAAGCAAAAAAAGAGCCTGCACAGCAGGCTCTCTCAGTCTTGAATTCAGGATTCAAGCAAACTCCGGAAGCGTTCGGCGCTTACAGCATCGCCACCACCGCCCACAGCACGCCGGTTAACACCAGACCCGAAGCAATGACGCCGCGCACCGTGGTAATAGGCCCCTGTTTGCCGAAGATGCCGTTCAACTGCACTGCCACGATGATGACCAGTCCGACCCCCAGCGCCGTCATGCTGGCATCGCCGATCATTCCATGACCAAGGCCCTTTGCCGAACTGAGATGCACGCTGGAGGCCATGAAAAACAGCATCGGTATCGAAAGCAAGGTGTTGGTTCTCGAGGCGAGCCCTGCTTTTGGCGCCGCTCCAGCGGCTTCGGGCAGCGCCTCGCCGCCCGCCTTAACCTGCTGGGTCGACGCAATCACAATTTTCTGATTAGGCCAGATGATCAGCCACACGTTGAGGAACATCAGCGTTCCCATGACGGCCCCCAGCGTGATGTCGAGGCTGACAGCAGTGCCGCGGACGCCGAGCATGACCAATCCGGTGAGAAAGGTGAACATCGCCGCCCAGCGAAACCACCACAAGGCCTGGGGCACCAGCTTGGATACCACATCCGCACGGGCGTCTCCGTCGGCCTCTTTGAAATACTCGGTCTGAACGAAGTTGAAGTAGTACAGCAAGCCAATCCAGCACACGCCAAACAGGATGTGCCCCCAGCGAGCAAGGAAATCCAGTAAGTCCATGTTATTCCCCCAGTTTTATGGATTTATCATTATCGGCAGCGAAATATAGCGAAATGCTTTCGATAAATCATCTTGCGAAGCACATGGTTTCAGCTGTATTCACGCTTTTGGGCGCCCATACACGGGGCAAAAAAAGCCCCTCACAAGGAGGGGCTTATCAATCTGGCGGTCGCGGTCGCGTTATCTCGTTGCTCGACCCACAACCATCAGGGACGTCCTACATCATGCCGCCCATGCCACCCATGTCGGGCATGCCGCCCGGCATTCCACCGCCCGCAGGGCTATCGTCGGGCGCTTCAGCCACCATCGCTTCGGTGGTGATCATCAGGCCAGCAACAGAACCCGCCGCCTGCAGAGCACAGCGGGTGACTTTTGCCGGATCCAGAATTCCCCAGGCCAGCATGTCGCCATATTCTCCGGTCGCAGCGTTGTAGCCTTCGTTGCCCGACAGGCCTTTAACTCTGTCGAGCACAACTGCACCTTCATCACCTGAATTCGCAGCGATCTGACGTAGCGGAGCGGTCATCGCGCGCAGAGCGATTGCGATGCCAACATTCTGGTCTTCGTTATCGCCCTCAAGACCTTCGAGTGCAGTAAGCGCGCGGATCAACACAACCCCGCCGCCGGGAACCACACCTTCCTCTACGGCTGCACGAGTCGAACTCAACGCGTCTTCAACCCGTGCTTTTTTCTCCTTCATCTCAACTTCGGTGGGAGCGCCGACCTTGATCACGGCAACGCCGCCGGCAAGTTTTGCCAGCCGCTCCTGCAGCTTTTCGCGATCGTAGTCGGAGCTGGTGTCCTCGATCTCGGTGCGAATCTGCTTGATCCGGCCCTCTATGTCGGCTTTTTCGCCCGCGCCATCAACAATCGTGGTGTTTTCCTTGGTGGCGGAGATCCGCTTGGCGGTTCCCAGATCCTCGAGGCTCGCACCTTCCAGGGTCAGGCCAACTTCTTCAGAGATCACGGTGCCACCGGTGAGGAT
>JAYGEV010000319.1:0-6438 GCA_046582225.1 Pseudomonadales bacterium | reverse complement strand
GTTTCACGATCGGTATCACCGGCCGGGATCAGTGGCGTGGTCGTCTCAATGTAATCCTTGAGTTCCCCGCGCAACTGGTCAACGTCCGCGCCGATCTTTTCCAGCACGTCGAGCGCGACATTATTGTCCAGCAGCGCCAGCAGCAGGTGCTCCACGGTCATGAACTCGTGACGCTTGGCCTTCGCCTCGCGGAATGCTTCGTTCAAGGTAACTTCTAAATCTTTGCTCAACATATGATGTTTTAGATTCCGTATATCCTTCTGAGTTCAGTCCGTCATTTCCACGGTCGATACCAGCGGGTGCTGGTTCTCCTGGGCATATTTATTGACCTGCCCGGATTTTGTTTCTGCGATGTCCCGCGGAAAAATGCCCACCACGGCCGCACCCTGCGTATGTACGGTCAGCATGATCTGCGTTGCTTTCTCGCGACCCATTGCAAAGAAAACCTCCAAAACTTCTACGACAAACTCCATTGGCGTGTAATCGTCGTTCAGCAGCAGCACTTTGTACATCGACGGGCGCTTCAGCTTGGGTTTCGCCGTGACGGTCGCCAGTCCGTCTTCGCGATCCGGCTCGCTGTCGTTGTCCCCGTCGCCCGTGTTCATTTCCGCTCGTCGTACCCGGTTCCAGGCCACAGCGTTACCAGGCCGAACGCGCGAAATACTACTTGTCATAAGCCAATCATACCTAAGATTAGTCTATGTGCTGACGACGTCCCGTCTGTATGTGGTGTCAATCGGACAATATACAAGGAACGCGGGGCCTTGACTAAGCTAGAAAATCCGTGGAAAGTCGGGCTAGGAAGGGGAGCACCACATCCACGATCGCGAGTATAGGCTTGGGATCCACGGCAAATAAGCTCTACACCGCACACTTTTCGTAGGAATCGGTGCAGGTGCGCGCAGGGATGAGCGAGTAGTTCCAAGGTGCCAGGAAGGGGGCCGCCATGGCGACGGGAAAAGTAAAGTGGTTTAACAACGCCAAAGGCTATGGATTCATCCTGCCTGAATCAGGCGGAGAGGATCTTTTTGCGCACTATTCTTCGATAGAGATGGACGGATACAAAACACTAAAGGCCGGGCAGGACGTCGATTTTGACGTCGTGGAAGGTCCGAAAGGTTACCACGCGGTCAATATTCGCGGCGGCGCCAGCGAAGCTTCTGATGAAGCAAGCCCCGGCGGCGCCAGCGAAGATATCCATGAAGCAAGCCCGGACAGCGCAACCGACAGCTCCGAATCCGATACGCCGGTCGAACAGATCGATTCGCCCGAACCCGAACCGGCATCGCCCGAGGTAGCCTCCTAGCGCCAGGCGATACCCGCCCCTACATCTTTCCGATCAGCGCGTCGCCAAACTCGGAGCATTTCAGAAGGTTGGCACCTGTCATCAAGCGCTCGAAATCATAAGTCACATTCTTATCTGCAATCGCGCCTTCGGTCCCCTTCACAATCAGATCTGCGGCTTCGCGCCAGTCCATGTGGCGTAGCATCATTTCCGCTGAAAGCACAAGCGACCCGGGGTTCACCTTGTCCTGGCCGGCATACTTCGGTGCAGTGCCGTGAGTGGCCTCAAACAGAGCGATGGCATTGCCCAGGTTAGCCCCGGGTGCAATGCCGATTCCGCCCACCTGGGCGGCTAGAGCATCGGAGAGATAATCGCCATTGAGGTTCATGGTAGCCAGCACATCGTACTCGTCGGGGCGGGGCAGGATCTGTTGCAGCATGGCGTCTGCAATCATGTCTTTGATGACGACCTTTTTACCGGTATTGGGGTTGGTCAGTTCGTGCCACGGGCCGCCGTCGAGGGGCGTTGCGCCAAACTCGTCGGCGGCGAGCTCATAGCCCCAATCTTTGAAGGCACCCTCGGTGAACTTCATGATGTTGCCTTTGTGGACCAGCGTGAGTGAATCGCGGTCCTCGTCGATCACGTACTGGAGAGCCTTGCGAATCAGTCGCTTGCTGCCTTCTCGTGATATCGGCTTGATACCGATCCCGCAATGCTCAGGAAAACGAATCTTGGTAACGCCCATCTCCTGACGCAGAAAGCTGATCAGCCGATCGGCACCTTCGGAATCTGCCTCCCACTCAACGCCCGCATAGATGTCTTCGGTGTTCTCTCGAAAGATCACCATATCGGTCTTTTCGGGGGCCACCACCGGACTCGGTACACCATGGAACCAGCGCACCGGTCGCAAACATACAAACAGATCGAGCTCCTGACGCAAGGCTACATTCAACGAGCGTATGCCACCACCGACCGGCGTCGTCATGGGGCCCTTGATGCCAACGATGAACTCTCGCATCGCGTCGAGAGTTTCGGCAGGGAGCCACTCGTCTTCGCCGTAAAGCTCGAGGGATTTCTCCCCGGAATAGATCTCCATCCAGTGGATTTTGCGCTTGCCGCCATATGCTTTCTCGACGGCGGCGTCGACGACCTTTTTCATTACCGGCGTGATGTCCGTTCCGATGCCGTCGCCCTCAATGAACGGAATGATGGGGTTGTCCGGGATGTTCAGGGAACCATCATTGCTGACGGTGATCTTGGCTCCATCGGTGGGCACCTTGATATGCTGGTAGGGCATCAATAACTCCGTGTTTGATTTGGGCGGGCGCGAAAAAAGCGCGAGATTATACCGATTCCGCCAGCGGCTTGCAGGCGGTTCGTGCTACGTCGCTATTGAGCGCCAGCTAGGGGTCGTCGCCGGTTCGCCAGTGATCCACCCGACTGCGGTCGTCGCCGGAGGCCTCCAGCCAGCGTTGCTCCTTGCCGCTGTCTTCGCGCTTCCAAAGTACTGCGTCGGTCTTTAGGAAGTCCATTACGAACTCGCATGCCGCGAATGCATCGCCGCGGTGTCCGGCAGCAACCTGCACGAACACGACCTGATCACCCGGTTCCAGCAGGCCGACGCGGTGCACGACCACAATATCCTGCAGCGCCCAGCGGGTTTCGGCTTCAGTGATTATCGTGGCGATGCTGTCTTCGGTCATACCCGGGTAATGTTCCAGGTACAGACCGGTCACCTGTGAGTCTGCGTCTCGATCACGAACCAGCCCAACGAACGATGCCACTGCTCCTGTATTTCCGTCGCAACGGGCGCGCAGGTCGTCCCACTCGGTGGCTACCGAGAAATCAGCAGTTTGAATACGAATCTCTGTGGTCACGCTAGCCACCCGTAACCGGTGGAAGAAATGCAACCTCGTCATCTGCTCGCAGTTTAAGCGGGGGCGTGATGAGTTGCTGATTCACCGCCAGGCGAACGTTTTCGGCGTGCAGAACGGCAACCCCGGTCGCCGAAATACGTGTCGCTAATGCCTCGAACAACGCATCCATGCCACCTGATTCGTTCACCTGCAGCGTCAGCGCGTCTTCACCCACATCGTCTTTCAGCGAAGCGAAGAACAGTACCCGGACGCGCATCAGGTCCGGCGCTCCCAGGTCCCACTCCTGCCACCCTCTTTGCGCAGCAGCGCGACCGATTCAATGACCATGCCTTTGTCCATGGCCTTGCACATGTCGTACACCGTCAGCGCGGCAATGCTGACGGCGGTGAGGGCCTCCATTTCCACGCCGGTCTGGCCCCGCATCCGGCACTCCGCCAGAATCTCAAGCCGGTCATCACCCACCGCGGCAAAATCCACCGACACCTTCGAGATTGCCAATGGATGACACAGCGGAATGAGCTCCGAACAGCGTTTGGCGCCCTGAATCCCAGCGACCCTGGCAACCGCGATCACATCGCCCTTGGGCACGCCCTGGGACAGAATCTCGTCGAGCGTGGCTGGCGCCATGTGCACCAGCCCGCGGGCCACGGCACGGCGATCAGTTTCCGACTTGTCGGAGACGTCGACCATGTTGGCTTTGCCGGATTCCGTCAGGTGAGTGAGCTTGCTCATCGGGTGATTATAACTCGCAACCGATCGGCGCGGCGCGCCACCATCACCGTCATTGTCAGCCCAGATGGCATCCGAGCCGCAGAGGTGGACGTGTATGGTTAAAATACCCCAATGGCAAGCGTGAACAACAAGGTCATCGTCGGCATGTCAGGCGGCGTCGACTCCTCCGTGGTAGCAATGCTGTTAGCGCGCGAGGGTTACGACGTGCAGGGCTTGTTCATGAAGAACTGGGATGAAGACGATGACACCGAGTACTGCACGGCTAAAGAGGATCTGGCCGATGCTCAGCGCGTGGCCGAGCAGTTGGGCATCGATCTGCACACGGCCAGTTTCGCGGCCGAGTACTGGGACAACGTGTTCGAAGATTTCCTCTCGGGTTACGCGGCCGGACGAACCCCAAACCCCGACGTGCTGTGCAATCGTGAGATCAAGTTCAAACAGTTTGTGGACTATGCCGCCAGCCTCGGCAGTGATCTGATTGCGACGGGCCACTACGTACGCGGAACTCATCGCGCGGCTGGCGAGTTTCGGCTTTTGAAAGGCGTCGACGCCAACAAGGATCAGAGCTACTTCCTGCAGGCCGTGCCCTTCGCACAGCTTGAGCGTTGTCTGTTCCCCTTGGGTGGTCTGGACAAGCCGACGGTGCGGGAACTGGCCGCCACCGCGGGATTCCACAATCACCGAAAAAAGGACAGTACCGGCATCTGCTTCATCGGCGAACGTCGCTTCAGCGACTTTCTGCAGCGATATCTGCCAACCGAACCCGGACCGATACGGGACGCCGAGGGCGTCACCGTGGGGACGCATATCGGTCTTGCCCACTACACCCTCGGCCAGCGTAAGGGCCTTGGCATCGGCGGCGTGCGCGGTCGAGACGAAGCTGCCTGGTACGTGAAGGATAAGCATCGCCGGGACAATGCGCTGATCGTTTCCCAGCACAGCGCAGACCTGCTCAGTGGCTGGCTCTCGGCAAGCTGCGTGAACTGGCTGATCCCGAGCCCGACTCTGCCGATGCGATGTGCGGCCAAGGTGCGTTACCGGCAAACCGATCAGGCCTGCCACGTCGCCCGACGTGCAGATGGGCGGCTGCTGGTGAGATTCGACTCACCCCAGCGCGCGGTAACGGCCGGCCAGTATGTATGCTTCTACGATGGCGATGTGTGTCTCGGCGGCGGGCTGATCGAACAGGCGGGTGCTTGATCAGTCATGAAGCCCTGGCACTGTCCGGCGTGGCACAGGCCGCGGGACTGGTCAACGACATCGCCCACGGACGCGCCGTCGATGATGTCGCTCGGCGCGCGACTCTCGCAGCGGTGATGACCCATCGAGCGCAACACCTCGCCGAGGTCTTTCCCGTACCCGAGGCATTCCGTCCCGGCATGCAATCATTGAACACCGCGCTTTCAAGCACTGCCATTAAACCGGAGATCGTGAGATATAGCCTGCAGCTGATGGATCTGGCTGCAAGGTTGCGCCGGGACAACCGCACTGCCGACCGTCTCGGGCAGCTGCTGGACGATCTTGGGACCGACGATGTCGCGGTCACCGAGCCCGGCATCGATCGTGGTACGGAGGATCTTGCCGAGGTATACCGGCAGACCATCGCAAAGCTCGGCAAACGTATTCAGGTCACCGGCGACCCCGATCTGCTGCGTCAGGAAAGCATCGCGAACAGTATTCGCGCTCAGCTGCTGGCGGGAATCCGGTTTGCCTGGCTGTGGCAGCAGTTGGGCGGAAGGCGCTGGCATCTCATTTTGCGCCGCCGATCGCTACTGATAGCCTTGCAATCCCTGATGTCGCGGGATTGAATCGGCCCATGGATACACACCCCCTGATGACCATTGGCGCGCTGGACGGGCGCTATCGCAACAAGCTGGACGCGTTGGCGCCGCTGGTGAGCGAGTTCGGCCTGCTGCGTTACCGGGTCACGGTGGAGTGCGCGTGGTATGCACACCTGGCGGGCGCGCCACAAGTTACCGAACTCCCCGAATTGTCAGGGCTTCAGGCAGCCGCGCTGGCCGAGATTGTCGATGAGTTTTCGCTCACTCATGCACAGCGAATTAAGGCAATCGAAGCGACCACCAACCACGACGTCAAAGCGGTTGAGTACTTTGTGAAGGAACGCCTGAGCGAGATCCAGGGGCTGGCGCCATTCATAGAGTTCGTGCACTTCGCGTGCACATCCGAAGACATCAACAATCTCGCGTACGCGTTGATGCTGAAGGACGCGAGGGAACACGTTGCCGACCAGATGGCGACCGTCGTCGAGCAGATCGATATCCTGGCCCAATCCAGCGCCGATCTGGCCATGCTTTCCCGGACCCACGGCCAGGCAGCCTCCCCTACCACCCTGGGTAAGGAGCTTGCGAACTTCGCCCATCGCCTGGCGCGACAACTCGGCCAGTTCCGCGACGTCGAACTCCTGGGCAAAATGAATGGCGCGGTCGGCAACTACAACGCCCACGTGGTGGCCTACCCGGATATCGATTGGCCTGCGCTCAGCTCAGAATTCGTTGAAGGTCTCGAGCTGCGCATCAATCCGTA
>JAYGEV010000306.1:0-1908 GCA_046582225.1 Pseudomonadales bacterium | reverse complement strand
GTGTCGAACGCGCGACATTTGTCGTCCGACGAATGTCATCTCGATACCCTTCAAACCATCCGTTCCCCTTATCGCGCGTGGGAATGACGGCAAGGCGCAATGTTGTGCAGCCCTAAGGGTCAGTGACCCAAACGGACTGCGTGTGTTGCCAATAGGAAAAATACAGTTGAATCATATTAGTTTTGAATCCCTCGGGATCGGTGGGAAGTTCTGCCGCGCCCTGAAAGACGTGGGCTACTCCGAGCCCACACCCATCCAGGCTCAGGCCATACCGCACCTGCTGGAAGGCAAGGATCTGTTCGGCGTCGCCCAGACCGGCACCGGAAAAACGGCCGCGTTTGCGCTGCCGCTGTTGCAACGTCTGGATGACCAGAGAGTGGCGCCCAGGCCCAAACGGCCGCGAGCGTTGATACTCGCGCCCACTCGGGAACTGGCATTGCAGATACACGAAGAACTGGCGACCTACAGCCGCTATGCCAAGCTGCGTCACTCGTTTGTTTTCGGTGGTGTTGGCCAGAGTCCTCAAATCAAAGCCCTGGCCAAGGGCCTGGATGTTCTGGTCGCCACGCCTGGTCGCCTGTTGGACCTCGCCCAGCAACGGCATCTGGATCTGGCAGATGTGTCGGTACTCGTCCTCGACGAAGCTGATCGGCTGCTGGACATGGGTTTTGTACGAGACGTGAAACGCATTGTTGCGCAAACGCCTCGCACCCGGCAGTCACTGTTGTTCTCGGCCACGATGCCAAAGGAAGTGGCCAGCCTTGCCCGCGAGATGCTCAACGATCCGGTTCGGATCGACGTTTCACCGAAACAGATGACCGTCAGGGAGATCGAGCAGCGAGTGGTCATGGTAAACAACGCGGACAAGCGGCGCATGCTTGCGCGACTGCTGCGCGATGACGAGGTCTCTCGTGCAATCGTTTTCACCCGTACCAAGCATGGTGCCAACAAGGTCGCCAGGCAGCTCGAAGCCATCGGCATCGGTGCCGAGGCCATTCACGGAAACAAGTCGCAAAACGCGCGTCAGCGTGCGCTTCAGAACTTCAAGAATGGTGACGCCTGGGTCCTGGTCGCGACAGATATTGCGGCGCGTGGCATCGATATTGACCGCGTCTCCCATGTTATCAACTACGAGTTGCCTCACGAACCGGAAAGCTATGTGCACCGGATTGGCCGAACCGGTCGAGCCGGCGCCCGGGGCGTGGCGTGGTCGTTGGTGGATCCATCGGAACGCAGCCGACTCAAAGCGGTGGAAAGGTTGATTAAGTTCTCGCCGGAGGAAAAGGTGGTGGAGTTGCCGCCGCAGGATCCCTCTGAGCAGGTCCGAGAAGCACCCCCCCGCGAGGTCCGCCACAATGCGTCAAGCCAGCAGCAGGATCCGGGACGTCGGCGACCTCGGCGTAGAAGGCGTCAACGCGCGGCCTGAGGCCGTCGTGAGGTCGCTGGGCGGACGCGCTCACGCGTCGGGGAGCAGCCCCAGAGCTACTTTGCCGACATACTCTGGGGCTTGGGTCGGGGAATACGGCTGCATGAACGGCCCGGCGCGTACGTCCCGGTACAGGCGCGACAGCGGTTGATTGTTCATGAATCCGGCGCCACCGAACAGATCCATGGCCTTGCTCACGATGTCGATGGCGCCGCGGTTGACCACCCACTTTGCAGCCTGGTAGTCCTTCATGATTCCGTGTGCGGCTTCTACCGGCGGTTGCTCGTCGCCGTTTCTGAGCAGAAATTCGTCAACGCTCCGGGTCGCCTGTTGCAGAATGCTGCGACATTTCGCCAGCTCGATGTCCATCTCGCCGACCAGATGCTGAACGCCAGACTGGGCATTTACTGGCTCACCCAGGCGCCGTTGCCCGTTTACCGCGTCGATGGCAAGTTCGTAGGCGTAAGATCGGAAGAGCGTCG
>JAYGEV010000201.1:0-3598 GCA_046582225.1 Pseudomonadales bacterium | reverse complement strand
CGATGTAACGATAGACGTTCCAGGTAAACCTCGTCTATGTCACCGGTCACGTATTTTCCATCGAATACCGAGCAGTCAAAGCGCGAAATCGACGGGTTCCCCTCACGGGCACTTTCAATCAGATCCTCGATCCGCTGATACACGAGCCAGTCAGCACCAATGGCCTGCCGGACCTCATCGATGCTGCGATCATGGGCGACGAGTTCGCTGGCGTTCGGCATGTCGATGCCGTAGACGTTGGGAAATTGAACCGGCGGCGCTGCAGACGCCATATAAACCTTCTTCGCTCCCGCTTCACGCGCCATCTGAATGACGTGCCGCATGGTCGTGCCGCGAACAATGGAATCTTCTATCAGCATTACGTTTTTACCTTTGAATTCGAGCTCAATTGGGTTGAGCTTCTGGCGGACGGATTTCGAACGCTGGTTCTGCCCCGGCATGATAAACGTGCGCCCGATGTAGCGATTCTTGATGAACCCTTCCCGATATTTCACGTTGAGCCGGTGTGCCAGTGGCAATGCAGCGGTGCGACCGGTGTCGGGGATTGGCACCACAACATCAATATCGTGATCGTTGTTCGGGAAGCGTTCGAGAATCCGCTCGGCGAGGTATTCGCCCATTCGCAAACGCGATTTGTATACCGACACTTCGTCCATTATCGAATCCGGACGCGCCAGATAGACATATTCGAATATGCACGGCGACAAACTTGTGTTGTCGGCGCAAACCTGCGTGTGCAGGTCACCGTCGTTGGTGATAAAAACCGCTTCTCCGGGTGCCACGTCGCGGATGAGTTCAAATCCAAGAATATCCAGCGCGACACTTTCCGAGGCGATCATATACTCGAAACCTAAGTCGTTTTCACGTCGCCCGAATACTAACGGGCGAATGCCGAGCGGGTCACGGAATCCGACGATGCCGACGCCGATAACCATCGCAACCACGGCATACGCGCCGCGACAGCGACCATGCAACCCTCTGACGGCCTCAAATATGTGGTCCGGCTGCGGTTGATGAGCGCTCTGAATCTGCAGCTCGTGGGCAAACACGTTCAGCAACACCTCTGAGTCGCTATCCGTGTTGAGATGGCGGTGATCTTCCCGAAACAGATCCGCCTGCAGCGATTCCACGTTGGTGAGGTTGCCGTTGTGAGCCAAGGCGACGCCGTAGGGCGAGTTCACATACATCGGCTGAGCTTGGGCCGAACTCGCCGATCCGGCCGTGGGGTAGCGCACGTGGCCGATCCCTACATCACCGACCAGTCGCTGAAAGTGGTGCTGCTGAAACACGTCGCGCACCAGGCCGTTACCCTTGCGCAACTCCATCTTGCGGCCATCGCTGGTTACCATGCCAGCCGCGTCCTGGCCACGGTGCTGCAAAGCCGTCAGCGCATCGTAGAGCTGCTGGTTAACTGAGTGGTTGCCAACAATCCCGACTATCCCGCACATACGACCTCACATCTGGTTGCCGATTACAGTGACCAAATCCCTGGCCTTACCCATCAATTCCAGAACGTCCTGTTCGAAAGCGAGTAACTCGGGTGTGAACACCGACGCGTTCCACCACGTCCTCGATTCAACAAATGGTCGCATTGCGATCAGACCGATTATGCAGACGAGAGCGCCGCGGGCACTACCGAACAGGAACCCGAGCAACCTGTCGGTGCCGGTCAGTCCGGTGCTATCGACCAGCTTGCGTACCAACCACTGAATGATGCCACCAACCACGAGGGTTCCAACAAACACCGCGACAAAACCGATCACCAGACGCACCGGTTCATCCGACACGCTCCCCTTCAGAGCGGCTGCAACCGTTGGCGCAAAATACAGCGCGAGGATAAGGGCTGCGAACCAGGATGCAAGGGAAAGCAACTCCTTGAGCAATCCGCGCGCCAGCCCAATCAGCGCTGAGACCAGTACCACGATGAGGATCACGATGTCCGGGGTAGCCATTTGAACCATGCCTAGTTGGAGAACGCCATAACCCTGGCTTCAACGTCATAGTTGTACGATAGCTCCTGGCGCAGCTCGTCGGCCCCGGCTTCATCCAGCAGTGGTCCGACGGCTACTCGAATGCGGATCGCCGAACCAGATTTGATCGTAGAAATGAAGGCCTCGTAGCCTTGCTCACGCAGCTGGGCGCGAAACTTGAGGGCGTTTTCCTGTTGCGCGAAGCTCGCGACCTGGACCGCCCAGGTTCTGGTACCGGCCGCAGGATCGCGCAGTACCGGCTCACCAAATCGCGTGCTGGTCTCAACCAAAAACCCATCATCGTCAACCCGACCACGCAGTTCGTCGACGCGGGCAATGAAGTCGCTGCCCGGCGCTATATATTCCATCGGCGTCACCTTGGGCGCCGGAAGCGGGGGATCCATGGGGTCGAGCTCAATGCTTGCCATACCCTGCCCGTCAAACAGCATCGGCAGGCAGATGATTGCCAGCGCCAGCAGAAATAGACTGCCTGTCACGCGATATCGGGTCTGTTCATCCATCAGCAGCGACCACCAACCGCGTCTACTCATTGTGCTTTCAACAGAGATCTTGCCTTTCCAACAATGGCGAAAGAGCCGCAGGCGAGAATAACATCGCCGGACCTGGTTAACGACCGCGCCCTGGCCATGGCGGTAGCGAGATCCGGCGAACATTCGTGGGTGATTTCCGGAGGCAGCCGTGCCGCGAGTTCAGCGGCGCCAAGGCCCCTGTCCCCTTCTACGCCGACACAGATCACCCGCCCGATCACCGGCAGCATGGCGGCGATAATGCCTGAAGTGTCCTTGTCGCACAGAGAGCCGATGATCGCCAGCGCCGGATCCTGCGTATGGCGTGACAGTTGATCACGAAAAAACGCTGCGCCCGCCGGATTGTGCGCGACGTCGAGTATCCAACGACGCTCATCCCGGTATACCACCTCGCAACGACCGGGCATCCAGGACCGATCCAACGCGCCCAGAACCGCCTCGCGGGTGACAATCTTTGCCCGAGGCTCATCGTGTGCAATCCATTGCGCCACGCCGAGTCCCATCGCGCAGTTTTCTGCTGCGAGCCGGCCGTGTGGCAGGGTATTCAGTGACAGTCCGTCGGAGCGGAAGTTCCAGTTGTCCGCGTTCTGCTGCACGTGGAATTCGGACCCCGCCCGGGCAATGCGACACCCGAGTTCCCGGGCGCGCTGGTGAACGGAATCGGTGATCGAAGCACCAAGCACCACCATCTGCCCGCGCCTGAACACGCCGGCCTTTTCAAAGCCGATCTGCTCGAGGTCGTCACCCAGATAGTCCTGATGATCCAGACCGATGCTGGTCACGACGGCCACGTCAGCATCGACGATGTTGAATGCATCCAGGCGTCCGCCAAGGCCAACTTCGAGAATGGCAACATCAACCTCGGCACTGCGAAAGCTGACCAGCGCCACCAGCGCGGCGAATTCGAAGTATGTCAGTGGCACGTCGCCGCGGGCAGCTTCGACCGCAGCAAAGTTCACGCACAACGTCGTATCGTCACAGGCCTGTGCGTCAACACGCACACGCTCATTGAATCGTTCGAGATGTGGCGACAATGTGGTACCCACGCGGTAGCCAAGTTCCAACAGCAGCGCTTCGCTG
>JAYGEV010000189.1:0-4024 GCA_046582225.1 Pseudomonadales bacterium | reverse complement strand
GTACCCGGCGTTGAAATTCCCACGCTTTCTTCGCTACTGGCTGGCCTCGTTCGCCTCGGTAGGCGCGACCCAGCTCATCACGCTGGGCCAGGGCTGGCTGATTTTCGAACTATCCGGGTCCGCGCTCCAGCTTGGGGTTCTGGGCGCGGCGGCCGCTGTACCCAATATCATCATGATCCTCATCGGCGGAGTCATCGCCGATCGCTTCGACAAGCGCGTGATCCTGATGTGTACGTCCGGCCTGACGGCGGCATTGCTAAGCCTGCTCGCCTGGCTCGACTACACCGAGCTGGTCCGGGTCTGGCACGTGCTGTCCATCGCGGCGGTCGTTTCGCTGATCACCGGCCTGGACTGGCCGGTGCGGGTCTCGATCTACCCGCAACTGGTGGATCGGCCCTCATTCATGAGCGCCGTCGCGCTCAATTCATTTATCTGGCAGGCAACGCGCATGGCCATTCCCGCCGTCGGTGGCCTCATCATAGCGGTGAGCGATACCTGGGTCGTCTTCGCGCTCGGAGCGGTGGGCTTTGTGGTGATGGCCGTGGTGGTTTCAGGAATTCACGTGTCGCTCAGCAAGCTCGCGGAAGCCTCCGCGCTGGAGCAGGTAGCCGAAGGCATATGCTTTATCTGGACCCAGGATCTCTTCAGGTGGCTCATTCTGCTCACCTTCATCGGTAGTTTCTTTGCAAATTCCTATATCCAGCTCATGCCGATTTTTGCCAACATGATGGATTCCGGCGAAACCGGATACGGCTACCTGCTGTCCGCTGGCGGCATGGGCTCGGTGCTTGGCACGCTGTTGATGGGCGGCGTGCACAAATACGCAAAGCTCGGACTGGTCATGCTTGCTGGTGCTGCTTTTTCCGCATTCAGCGTGATGTTGTTTGCGTTGTTCGCAACATCCGGATGGTTCTATCTGGCGCTGTTGATGACGTTCGCAGCATCCGTGTTCGCTGCGGTATTCATGGTCAGCTCCATGACAGTACTACAGCTGACAGTGCCCGACGAACTGCGCGGCCGGGTGATGGGGATTCACACCATTGGTTTCAGTCTCATGCAGTTGGGCGGCTTGTTTCTCGGGGCACTTGCCGAAACTTCCGGCGCCGCTTTCGCGGTCCTCATCGGCTGCAGCATTTTTCTGTTCAGCATCGTCACCATCGGGGTATCAACAACTTCCATTCGAGGCCTGGACGGTACCGCTATCGAGCGCGCATGAGGAGTCTACCCGGCGAGCGCCTCCTTACGAGATCTGTTCAGCCGCTGGCCGTCTGCTTGCCGTTTTCGTCGGCCAGCTCCAGTTGTTGATGTAGAACCCGCAACGATCTGTTCTGCAGCTCGCGCTCGCGTTGCAACTCCGCAACCGAACGCTTCTCCTGTTCGAGCGCTTTGCTCAGCCGGTCCTGATCTACGGCCGTCTGGCCCAACCGCGACTCAAGCTCATGCACCTCGCTGCGTAACACTTCTTCCATCGCCGAGGGTGCGGCCGCCCCGTCGTCACCAGCACCCGTGTCCACGGCAGCGTAATCCAACGGTTGGCCACCGGTCATGTCGACTTCCGAAAACCCGCTATCAATCTTGCCTGTTGCGCCTCCGGAATCGGGCAAGCCGGCATCCCCGTCAATTGCGGCCAGTTGATGTCCTGCATTCTTCAATTGCCGCTTTGTCTGTTTGAGAAGTTTTGCCTGGGCGCCGACCTGTCCGCGCAACTCACCGAGTCGAGCTTCCTTTTCTTTGCTCTCGCCGCGCAGGGTTTTCAGCTGCTGGTCCCTGGAGCGCATCAGGGATTCAAACTGCGGCAGCCGCGCCTTGGTTTCGGTCAATGTGCGCTGCAGCTCTTCTTCACTTTTTGTGGCGTCGAGGTTACGGGTCAACCAACCCGCGCCAAACCCGGCCCCAACGGCCACAGCCAGATAAATGAACATTTTCATAACAAGATAGATCACGCCGTACCTCCTAGCACGCGAAATTCAATCCGGCGATTAGCCCGGCGGCCTGCTTCGCTCTGGTTTTGTGCAACCGGCTGAGATTCACCGTACCCGGTTGCTTTGAGTCGTTCTGGATCGACGCCGCTTTGCACGAGATAGTTGCGTACGGCGTCCGCACGGCGCCGGCTCAACTTCTGGTTCACCGAAGCGTCACCCACGGAGTCTGTATGGCCGGCTATCTCCAGGCGGGTCTCGCAGGCGCGAGCAATACTCGCGACCATCCCGAGCATCGGATAGCTTGATTCTGCAAGCTCGGCCCGGCCGGTTCGAAATGCAACCCGCTCGTCCTTTAGCAGATCATCGATCTCCTGCTGGCATGTTCCAGCCTGGCCGATGATGGCTATCTCGTTGATCACGTCCGCTACGCCCCACACCGCCCTCGCCAGTTCGCCCGCCTGCTTCCTGGATTGATAGTCAGGGGCTGCGCCGGACAACATGATGCTCTGGCCACTCGCCTCTACGCTAGTCCAGAACAGATTCTGCTCGCGAACCTCTTCGGTTACCCGGGTACCCAGATCATTCTCAATCGAGGATGCCTCGCTGAAAATACAGATGAACCACAGGCACAGAAATACTGGGCCCGTGGCGGTGAAAATCTCGAAATAGGAAAAGCGAAAATCCATTTCCCGGCTGATCCATCCACGGCTGAGGCAAGTCGCTCGCACAATTGTGACGGCATCCGGCGGGATTTTTAGTTAACTGCTTCTCAAGTTGGCTGCCAATTGGCGCGGGCTCCGTGCCGGCCCCGTTCCGGGAAGTACGGGTCAGGCTTCAGGCACGAGCTGGATCGAGCTTATTCAGGTCCAGGCCAGCCCGTTCGGCAAATCCCAGGGCCACGTCCCGGCCCAGCCGATCATCCTGTGCCAGAGCTGACAATGCGGCAAACGCAATCCATTCCGCAGAGACCTCGAAATACCCGCGTAGGACGTGACGATCTTCGGAGACCCCGAAACCATCGGTACCCAGGACCTTGTAAGGACCGGGGACCCATGCCGAGATGCTCATCGCCAGGGCTTTCTGATAGTCCGAAGCCGCAATGAACACACCGCCTTCACCTTCCAGCAACTGCGTCACGTAGGGCTGCACCTCGCCACCATCTGCGTGCAGAAGCGACTCCCGGTCGGCGGCCAGAGCCTGGCGCGAAAGCTCGTTGTAACTCGTTACGCTCCAGATGCTGCTGACCACGCCAAGTTCGAGCAACAAAGCCTGCGCTTTGAGCACCTCGGTCATGATCGCGCCACTACCAAGCAGATTCACCGCAGCGTCAGCGTTGTGCTCAAAGCAATACATTCCTCTGAGCACGCCCTCTTCCACATCGGCGGGCATCGCGGGCATCGGGTAGGTCTGGTTGCCGAGGGTGAGGTAGTAGAAGACATCCTCCTGCTCCTGATACATACGGCGAATGCCTTCGCGAACGATCAGCGCTATTTCAAAAGCAAACGCTGGATCGTAGCTTTTCAAATTCGGGATGGTGTTGGCGACCAGGTGTGAGTGTCCATCCTGATGCTGCACACCTTCACCGTTCAATGTGGTGCGTCCCGACGTGCCGCCCAGCAGAAAGCCTTTGCACATCATGTCACCCGCCGACCAGATCATGTCGCCGACCCGCTGAAAGCCAAACATGGAATAGAAGATGTAGAACGGGATCATCGGCAGGCCGTAGTTGGCATACGCGGTGCCCGCGGCGAGAAACGACGCCATCGCGCCCGTCTCGCAAATTCCCTCCTGCAGAATCTGCCCGTCTTCAGCCTCTCGATATGGCGAAATCGTGCCCGCATCAACGGGCTGATAGCGTTGCCCGGCAGGCGAGTAGATGCCCGCCTGCGGAAAAAGGCCATCCATTCCGAACGTGCGCGCTTCATCCGGAACGATTGGCACCACGTAGCGACCGATCTGCTTATCACGTAACAACCTCGACAACATCCGCACCACCGCGGCCGTGGTCGACGCTGGGCGCGCCGACCCTTCGAGCATTGCGCTGAAGAGTTCCACCGGTGGTGGCGCAAGCCGGGCGCAATTTACCTCGCGCCTTGGCAGAT
>JAYGEV010000168.1:0-1800 GCA_046582225.1 Pseudomonadales bacterium | reverse complement strand
GATTATCCGGGTCAGAGTGGCCACTTTCACTTCAGCCTGCTCGACGAAAACCAACGCAACGTGTTTTTCGATGCCAACGCAGACATGAATATGTCTGCGCTTCACAGATCTGCCGTTGCCGGGCTCGAGCGCTACCTGCCCGAGTACCTGGCGCTGATCGCGCCGACGATCAACAGCTATACCCGCCTGGTCAAAGGCGCCTGGGCGCCGATTGCATCCTCCTGGGGCGTTGAAAACCGAACCGCCGCAATCCGCGTGATTCCCGGCGCCGAGTCGGTGCAGCGCATCGAGTGTCGCGTTCCCGGTGCCGATGCAAATCCATATCTTGTTGCCGTGGCTGTGTGTGCTGCGTGCCTGGGTGGTATCGAGGAACAGCTTGTGCCGAGTGAGCCGGTTGTTGGAAACGCTTACGACGCGGTAGACGCGCTCCCGGCAGCCCGGCGGTTTGCTGGCGACCTGCGTTCCGCGGCTGCGCGCCTGGATGCATCGGCGCATGCCCGCAGCATGCTGGGCGACGCCTTCGTGGATCACTACGTGATGACCCGGCGGTGGGAGTGTGCTGAATATGAACGAAGCCTCAACAGCTGGCAGTTGGAACGATATTTTGAAATCATCTGAGTCAGCACATTTCTGTTTCGATGGCGTATGCATATAGGAATTCTCCAGGCGGATTCGGTGATGGACCAGTTCCAGCCCCGATTTGGCAACTACCCGGAAATGTTTGTGAGAATGCTGGCCGCGGCGGCGGAACTCCGGCCTCAATTCAGCACCATCGATGCCCGCGACGTCGAATATCCCTCAGCAGATGCCTGCGACGCATACATTATTACCGGGAGTCGACACAGCGTTTATGACGATGAGCCCTGGATACCACCGCTGGTGGATTTTGTCGGCGCCGCGCTTGCCGCGGGGCGCAAGATCGTCGGGATCTGTTTCGGCCATCAGCTGATTGCGCACTATTTCGGCGGTCGCACCGAACCCGCCGAGGCTGGCTGGGGGGTGGGCGTGCATAATGTCGAGTTCATCGGTAGTGAAAGCTGGATGCAGCCCGCGCAATCCAAAGTCGGGCTGTTGTCGAGTCACAAAGACCAGGTGGTCGAACTTCCGAAGGACGCCCGGGTCATCGCTCGTACCGACTTCTGCCCCAACTCCGGTTACGTGATTGGGGATCAGGTGCTCACGCTGCAGGGCCATCCCGAGTTTTCGAAATCGTACGTCGAGGAACTCATGCGCACCCGACAAATCGTGCTGGGCGAGCAGACGTTCCTGGCAGGAATTGAGTCACTGCAGCAGGAGACTCATGAGGCGCTGGTAGCGCGCTGGATTCTTAATTTCATCGAAGGTTTCTGATGTAACAAATGACCGCGCCGCGAAGCATCATCGCTAATTCATCTCGAGCCGGACCTGCTAAACCGGAAGGATTCGCACGCTACCGTACCCGGGCGTCCATGCTCGTGCGTTCTCCTGATGAGCTCAAAGCACTGATCGGGCGCGCTGCGCGCAAACTTGCCACCGCGCCAGAAAAATTTGCGGCGGCGCGAGACCAGCTGATCTCATTTCTCGGGTTGTTGAAAGCTTACGTGAGGGGTGACTACCGTGACGTGTCTGCAGGTTCGCTCATTGCGATCGTCAGTGCGGTGCTTTATTTCGTGGTGCCGCTGGATCTGATCCCTGATTTTCTGTTGGGGCTGGGATTGCTGGATGATGCGGCGGTCATTGGTTACGTGTTCTCGATCGTACAAGCCGAGGTGAGCCATTTCGAAGACTGGTCCCTCGCACAGAGCTCTGTGGCGCCAAAGC
>JAYGEV010000116.1:0-3840 GCA_046582225.1 Pseudomonadales bacterium | reverse complement strand
GTTTGTGCAGGTGGTAGGCGAGATAGACGGCCGTGGCGATCTGATCGCTGCAGATGTAGCTGTGTTCATCAAGGGCGGCTTTGAGGCTCTCCACTGATTCGGTCAGTTGTTCGATGTTGACTACCGCTTCGGACACTGTATTCCCCAATCCTGATAAGAGCTGTTCACAGCCTGGTTTCGGCGCGCGTCGATGTGTCGTTTCGCGCTGCACAAAACCGCCTATTATCGCTTTGCTCTTAAGGGTTTGTATAGCGCGCCTGGATTCAGCGGATGCGCGTACCGGGCAGGCCATGGAGCCATTGGCAGCGGAAGTATCACGGGCGACAATGGCCGAAACAGGGGAGGCCCATCATGCCGCATTCGATTCTGGCTCGTACGGGAGCCATCGCTTTACTAGCACTACTACCCTTTGCAGAAGCCGCCACGGGGTCCGAAACGATCATCCACGCGGGCACTCTCATTGATACGAACACCGGAGAGATGCTGGCGGAGCGGTCCATCATCATTTCCGAAGGGGTCATTCAAGCGGTTGAAGCCGGCTATCGCGATGGTGACAACGTGGTGGATCTGACCGATGCCACGGTGATGCCCGGCTGGCTGGACATGCACGTACACATCGGCAGCGAGATCAACCCCAACCGCCAGGTAGAACGCCTCACGCTTGAACCGGTTGATCACGCTTACCGCTCGGTGGTTTTTGCAGAGCGCACGCTGATGGCCGGATTTACCACGGTGCGGGATCTGGGCACCGCAAGCAGTCTGGCGCAGTCGCTGCGCAGAGCCATCAACGAGGAATGGATCGTGGGGCCGAGGATCTTCACGGCGGGCAAAAGCCTGGCGACCACCGGCGGTCATGCGGACCCGACAAACGGCCTGAAGTCTGAGTATCGAGGCGATCCTGGTCCGCTGGAAGGCGTCGTGAACGGGGTTCGTGATGCCTACGAAGGTGTGCGCAATCGCTATAAGGAGGGCTCCGACCTGATCAAGATCACCGCCACCGGCGGGGTGCTGAGTCAGGCCAGCAGCGGGCAGAATCCGCAGTTCACGCTCGAGGAAATCGAGGCAATCGTCGCCGCGGCCAGGGACTACGGATTCAAGGTGGCTGCACACGCCCATGGTGCTGCGGGCATGAAGCGGGCGGTGCTCGGTGGGGTCGATTCCATTGAGCATGGTACGTTCATGACCGAGGAGATAATGCGGCTGATGAAACGCCATGGCACTTGGTACGTACCCACGATCATCGCCGGCAGGTTCGTGGCCGAAAAGGCCAAGGTACCCGGCTACTTCTCGGAGTTTGTACGGCCCAAGGCCGCCGCCATCGGACCGCAGATTCAGGATACATTCGCGCGCGCCTACGCCGCCGGCGTTAAGATCGCCTTCGGTACCGATACCGGGGTGTCACCCCACGGCGACAACTGGAAGGAATTTGGCTACATGCTGGAGGCAGGAATGCCGCCAATGGAGGCCATTCAGAGTGCAACGGTCTCGGCGGCGGAACTGCTCGGCCAGTCCGAGCGACTGGGAAGCATTGAGCCGGGCAAGCTCGCCGACATCATTGCGGTGCCAGGCGACCCGACCCGGGATTTAGATCTGTTCGGCAAGGTCCATTTTGTGATGAAGGGTGGGGTGGTTTTCAAGCATGAATAGTTCTGCGCGGTTTACTGGCGTGTTGCTGGTGCTCGGGTTGTGCGGGGTAGCAGAGGCGCGGGAACCCTACCAGTCGACCTACGTCGTTCGGGCCAGTGCAGATGTCGTCATCGTTGGCGCAACACTACTCACCGGTGCGGGGGAACAGCTCGAAGACGCCTCGGTACTGGTGGTCGGCGGCCGCATTGCGGCCGTCGGGGCCGGAATCGAAAGCGCAGACGTCCGGGTCATCGATGCCCGGGGTAAATGGCTCACTCCGGGCATCATCGATGTTCACTCGCACCTCGGAAACTACCCGTCACCGGCTATCGCGGCGACTTCGGACGGCAACGAAGCGACCTCGCCCAACACATCCAACGTGTGGGCGGAGCATGCGGTATGGCCCCAGGATCCGCAGTTCCCCCTCGCGCTGGCCGGTGGGGTGACCACGCTGCAGATCCTGCCGGGCAGTGCCAACCTGTTTGGCGGCCGGGGCGTGACGCTAAAGAATGTGCCGTCGCGAACCGTGCAGGGGATGAAGTTTCCCGGCGCGAAACAGTCCCTGAAGATGGCCTGCGGTGAGAATCCCAAGCGAGTCTATGGCGACCGTGATATGGCGCCGGGTTCGCGGATGGGCAACGTGGCTGGCTACCGGTTGGCCTGGGCCAAAGCCAGACACCGTATGGATGTGCAGGCTCTCGCGGACGCTGCGGCTGAACAGGACGTCATGCCCGTGCCACCGGAACCAGATCTCGGCATCGACACCCTCGTGGGCGTGTTGAAAGGCGAAATTCTGGTCCACAACCATTGCTACCGCGCTGACGAGATGGCGACGATGATCGACGTCGCGCAGGAATATGGCTACAAGATCACCGCATTTCATCACGCTGTGGAGTCCTACAAGATCGCCGATCTGTTGGCCGAGGCGGGCATTTGCTCGGCGATGTGGGCGGACTGGTGGGGCTTCAAGCTCGAGGCCTTTGATGCCATTTCTGAGAACGTGGCACTCGTTGACAAAGCCGGTGCGTGCGCCATCGTGCACTCGGATTCCGCCCGTGGTATTCAGCGGCTGAATCAGGAAGCGGCGAAAGCGCTGGCCGCTGCACAGCGGGCAGGCATCGCGATAGATGGCGCCAGGGCGATTTCGTGGATTACCCTCAATCCGGCCCGGGCGCTGGGCATCGAATCCGAGACCGGGTCCATCGAAGTTGGCAAGGCGGCCGATCTGGTGCTGTGGAGCGGCAATCCGTTTAGCGTCTACAGTCGAGCGGAAAAGGTCTATATCGACGGCTATCTCTACTACGACAGGCTGGATCCGGAGCGACAGCCGCTGACAGATTTCGACCTGGAGCAGACCGCGCGGGGCAAAACGTTGTGAGGTGCCGTGGTGTGTTCCTGGGATTGTCAGTGATGTTGGCGGGCTCATATCCGCCCCTGGCACTGCCGGATTTCGCCATTGTCGGTGGTACGTTGTGGACGATGGAGACCGATGCGCCCATACGTGGTGCGACGCTCCTCATTGCGGACGGTGTGGTTGAGGCCGTTGCCACCGATCTAGAAGTTCCCGCCGGTTACCAGCGCATCGATGCCTCGGGGAAGTACATCACGCCGGGGCTGATCGAGGCGTATTCGCAACTCGGCCTGGAGGAGATTGGTGGTGAATCCAAAACAAATGACGACACGGTCAGCAATTTCGAATTGGGGCCAGCCTTTGACGTTCGTTACGCGATCAATCCAGCTTCGACCCTGTTGCCAGTCAATCGAATAGATGGCGTGACCCGCGCGGTGGTCGCGCCAACTCCGGGAAACGATCCGCTGGCCGGGTGGGGCGCGGCGATTCACCTCGGGGCTGCGCCCGCGGGAGCGGCCCCGACTGTCGGTGAATCGATCATCACCCATACCAGAATCGCGCTGTTCGGCAATGCCGGCGTTGGCGCCACGGCGTTCGTCGGCGGCAGCCGAAGCGCGTTGCTGCAGCGCTTGCGGCAGGCGTTCATTGACGCCAGGCGTTTTACGCCCGGGCGCTATCATCCGGGGCCCGATGAATACGGCCGCCAGGACATGCGCGCGCTCCGGGAGTTTCTTGGTGCGGACGTGCCGTTGGTTCTGGCTGTGAATCGCGCCAATGAAATTCTCGAACTGCTTTCCATCGCCCGGGAGTTGAAGTTCGATCTGGTGATTCGCGGTGGTGCCGAAGCCTGGCAGGTGGCAGAC
>JAYGEV010000068.1:0-2365 GCA_046582225.1 Pseudomonadales bacterium | reverse complement strand
TTCGTCATCGACCAGCTGTTATGCAATCCGAGCCTGGTCGGTTTTGTGAGCTTGCTCGAACATCTCGATGACCAGGGCGACCCGCTCCAGGTCGAACAACTGGCCCTGGTGCGCGGGTTTTCTCAGTCGCTCCTGCAGAAGCAATCTACCCATCGGTGCAACAACTGCGGCTTCAGCGGGCATAGCTTGATCTGGCAGTGTCCGAGCTGTCGAACCTGGGGCAGCATCAAACCGATTGCCCGATTCGAAGGCGACCCATAGTCGCTTCGATGGCGCGGTCCGACGCTGCGGTCAGGCATGCGCTGCACTCACGAGCCGCCGTTGTCCCAACCCCTCCCGGGCTCTGGACGACTTAAAGGTGCCGCTGCACCTCACTAGCATGTGCTCCTTTGTAACCATCCAAGGAGCGATTCATGAACAAGTTAATCAGGCAGATCAGCCGCCTGGGTGTGCTGGCGGTGGCGCTGTACGCCGGACTGGTGTTTGCTGCCCCGACGAGCGTCAACGCCAACCGGGCAGATGCGCAAACCATCGCCGAAGTGCTGAAAGGTGTGGGACTGCGCCGGGCGCAGGCCATTGTTGCGTATCGTGAGGAGAACGGTGAGTTTCGAGACGTATACGAACTTTCCAACATCAAAGGCATTGGCGAGCGCACGGTGGAACGCAATGAAGCCAAGATCCGCTTGAAAGACTGAGCCGATCATAGGGTTTCGTTTGTCAGTTCGGCTCCCGGCGGTTGTGGTGCGGCGAGGAAGTGGCCCTCGTGCGCGCTGGAACCGCATGGGAGCCGTCCTTGCATTGGGCTAACATCAACGCGCCCAGGCAGAGCTCGGAACCTTTGGGATCCCGCCATGTTTTTTACAAGCGATGATCTGATGCCTGCGGTGCCGGCTTTGAGCTATCTGGTGGCAGGGTTCGTCGGCGCCGTTATCCTCGTGTACTTCGTGTTGCGCAGCGTCCACGGGTGGAAACTTCTGGCAGGCACGACTGGGGCGGGGTTTCGGACATCGGGCACTCCCACCTCGGGGGGAATCGATTTCGCGATTCCGGTTGTTGTGTACCTTTCCCTGCTGGCGGGCGACGAACTGGTCGTGGCAGGCGGATTGCTGGTCGCTTGCGCGGTACTGATTGCCGTTACCCTGTGGGATGACTTCAGGCCGCTCAACGGGAGCATTCGGCTTGGCGGTCAGATTGTCGCAGTGGTGGCGCTCACGTGGTCCCTGCAGATCTCGCACACCGAACTCCACTGGCACTGGCTGTTTACCTCGGGTGTGGGCGCTGCCATGTTGTGGCAGGTCAGCTCCTTTCACATCATTGATGAGCTTGATGGGTTTACCGCTGTGCAGGGCCTGTTGTTTTGTGTTGGAGTCCAGGTACTTACCCTGGGCATTCCCGGATGGGTAGGTGAACTGACCTGGCTGCTCGCGGGTACGGTGCTTGGAATTCTGATCTATAACTGGCCGCCGGCGAAAATCCTGATGGGCAACGTCGGCAGTTCGTTGCTGGGTCTGCTGCTGGCGTTTCTGAGCGTGCAGCTGTGGCGCAGTGGACAGTTACCGCTCGCCACCTGCCTGATACTTCTTTGCGGATTCTGGTTTAACGCAATCTATAGCTTGTGTGTCAGAATGCTCACTATTGGTAGCTTCAGCCAGGCGGGGCGCAGCCACATGTTTCACAGAGTGGCTGAAAGAAAAGGACAGACATGGACACTCGTTGCCTATGCAGCTTTTGGAATCTGTTGGTTGATGCCGATGGCCTGGCTAAGCTTGGTTTACGCGCAACTGAATATTCTCATGCTGGTGCTCGCGGCCCTGCCATTGGGCGTTGCAGCAAAATTCGTGAATGCCGCCATTCCGGCTCCTGACGAGGACTGACACCATTTTCGAAGATCTGATCGTTCAACTTTCACGACGCAAAAAACAGGCTGTCGCGGTGCTGGCAGATTGCGTCGTGTTGCCTGTGGCGTTGTGGACGGCGTTTGCCTTGCGGCTCGGCGAGTGGAGCCCTGATGTCGCCGGATTCTGGCCCGCGTTCGTGGTCAGCGGCCTGGTGTGCATACCGGTATTCGGCGGACTCGGGCTGTATCGCCACGTGGCCCGACACATGGGTAACTAAAGAACTCGAGTATGAAAACGTGCCAACGTTCCCGGGCGACGAGACGCCTGAGTTCCGGGCAATCAGCCCGTTGGGGAAGATCCCGGTACTGGAACACGACGGATTCACCGTGCCTGACACCAGTGTCATCGGTCGCTACCTCGATCGAATCGCGCCGGAGAAGAGCCTCTACCCGGATGATCCGCAGTTGGAGGCCACCGCGTGCTGGATCGAGGAATACGCTGACTCCAGATTGATTGAGAGCTGCGCA
>JAYGEV010000053.1:0-4575 GCA_046582225.1 Pseudomonadales bacterium | reverse complement strand
TAAATTGGCGCCTAAAAGTTCAAATCCTACCGGGTGCGCCAGTTTTTGATCCCCCGGATCATACGGCGCTATACCCGCAGCAGCTTGCCCGGCGTCGCTCCCGCGTATTCGTTGTCGCTCAACAGAATCTCACCGTTGACCACCGTATGCTTGATGCCGGTTGCGGTCTGCTTGAGGCGCCTGGCTCCTGACGGCAGGTCGTATTCCACGGTAGGCATGTTCGCGCCGACGGTATCCGGATCAAATATGACCAGATCACCGGCCATGCCTTCCCGGACGAGCCCGCGATCGTGCAAGCCCCACACGGTGGCTGTGTTGTAGGTGATCTGCCGAACCGCTTCTTCCAGCGTGAAGGCCTGCTTTTCTCGCACCCAGTAACTGAGCAGATGGGTCTGTACCGAACTGTCCATAATCTGCGAAACGTGGGCGCCTGAATCCGAGAACGTCACCACCGAGCGCGGATGCTTCATCATTTCCAGAACGTGGTCCTGGTTTTCATTGGCAAGCGGCTGGCGGAAGTAGATGTTGAAATCGTGCTCCAGAGCGAGATCGATCATGAGTTCCACCGGATCCACAGCGCGTTGGCGCGCCAGGTCAGCCATGCTCGGCTGGTCGTAGGTCATATCCGCCATGGGATACACGTAATCCCAGTTCGGCGGCCGCGGTTCCGCGCCAACCACCCTCGGGCCAGTGTATTCGCGATTGGCAATCTCAACCAGCTTCGCCTTGATCGCGGGGTCTGCAAGCTTCAGCTTCTGCTCCTCAAGCGGCAGCGCCCTGATGTCTTTCCAAACCTCCCAGTTGTCATAAGGGGTAGAAGTCTGAAACGAAAGCAGGACGTTCAGCGCCCGACTGTGCACCTGGGCGTAGATTGTGCCGCCAGCCATGGCAGTCTCGTCGAGCAGATCGAAGTACGGGCGCCAGAAATCCGGTGCAGCGCGCACGCTGAACATGCCCCAGGTCTGGGTTACACCGGACTCGACTGCCAGGTTCTTGAGCCGCAGATGGTATTCGCGAATACGCTCGGGGTCCCTGCCCGGTGTTTCGCCAGCAATCTCGAAGATGCCCTTGCCCGTCTCGCCCATGGCGTTGACGATAGCGCGCACCTCATCCCACTCCGCCAGTCGGCTGGCTACGGGACGATCATCGGCGGTGATGTGATTGAAGGTTCGAGACGTGGAGAAGCCGACAGCGCCAACCCGAACCGCCTCGCGAACCTGATCGCACATGAGTTGCAGGTCATCTTCGCTGGCAGCTTCAGTGAACGCCCGCTCACCCATCACATAAGTTCGTAACGCAGAGTGACCGATGTAACCTGCGTAGTTGATGCCTTTGGGCAATTCCTCAACCGCATCGAAAAACTCCGGGAATGTCTCCCACGTCCAGTCGATGCCCTCGAGCATTGCATCCCGCGAAAGATCTTCGGCGCGTTCGAGATTGCGAAACACCAGATCGGCTTCTGTCGCCCTGCACGGCGCCAGCGTAAACCCACAGTTCCCCATTACAACGCTGGTCACGCCGTGGTAACAGGAACACGAACCGATCGGATCCCAGAATATCTGGGCGTCCATGTGGGTATGAGCGTCGACGAAGCCAGGGCTGACCACGTGCCCTTCCGCATCTATGGTCGTGTGTGCCTTCGCGCTGATACGGCCGCCGATCGCCGCAATGCGGCCACTTTTCAGCGCTACATCGGCCCGATACCGAGCACCCCCGGAGCCGTCCACCACCATGCCATTTTTGATGAGAATATCGTATGCCATCGTGCGTTCCTCTTGCCCGGCGAGTCTACCATCGTTCTCATCAGGTTCGTAAAAACGCGTTCTGCTGGAGGTCCTTTCTGACCCGGGTTCCGTCGAATATCTGACCGTTCATAACGATGTAGACCCCCGCCGGCAGTGCCTGCACTGCGGCAAATGCCATCCCAACGTTGAACACGGCATCAGTCTGGGCGAATCGCGCCGGCGCAAGCGATCCGGTAAGCACTACGGTTTTATTGTGCTGAGGCACCAATGCCCGAGCGCTGTCGGTCATCGTGTCGGTGCCGTGGGTGACAATGATGCGTTGCTCCGGCGCTTTATCCACCGCTGCGCGTATTACCGCCCGATCGTCTTCGGTCATATCGAGGCTGTCTTTACGCAACAGTTCGCTAACGACAAAGGCTTCGCGTACGTCTGCCTGCCGCAAAAGATCTCCCACCACGGATTCACCGACCTCGTAATCGCTGCTGTCGTCGAAATACACTTTGTCGATGGTTCCACCGGTAGTCAGAACGAGAATTGCTTCCAAACCATCACCCATCTGGTTGCACCGCACTGATTTCATCATAGCGGCTTATGTCGTATGTTCGCCCCCGAACGCTCACAAGGCGGATGGCATGCACCTGCATTGGCAGACTCACGGTGGGAATGGCCCGTACCTGTTGCTGGTGCACGGAATGCTGTGCAGCCGCGCCCAATGGCTGTGGAACCTGCCCGCCCTGAAACGGGTCTGTCGTCCGGTAACGGTAGAGCTTTGGGGACATGGCAGATCGCCTTCCCCGGAGACGGTCGGGCACTACGCGCCTAAGCACTACATCACCGAGTTCGAAGCGATCCGCGAGCAGCTTGGGGTCGATGACTGGATGCTGCTTGGGTATTCGCTCGGCGCAGGCCTCACGATCCGCTATGCCCAAACCCTGCCGAAACATATACGCGCGCACATGTTCACAAATTCTACCTCCGGGTTCGCCGATGCCAATCAGATTCAGGCGTGGCAGCAAAGCGCCGATGGATCTGCAGCCAGGATACTGGCCGGCGGCCGTTCCGCCATCGAACGTATCGCCGTGCACCCGCGACGAGCCAAGCGGCTACCCGCCGCGATCTACGAAGCCCTCCTGGTCGATACTGAACTTCTGAATCCATTGGGCATCGCCAACATCGTGCGCTACACCAATCCCTATGTCAGTGTGCGGGAAGAAGTTCAACTTAACAGCCGGCCGGCACTGCTGATCTGCGGCAGCCGCGAACGTCGCTTCGCGGACCACCGGGAATTCGCCGCTGCCAATATGCCGCTGCTGGAGATCGTAGACATCGACGCCGGCCACGGTATGAACATGGAGGCCCACGAGGCATTTAATACCGCCGCGTGCGGTTTCATCGCATGCCACACATAGTCGATGTGCTGATCGAGGAACGTGCTGCGAAACTGATACGGCGACCCGCAGTGTGGTGGTTGGTCCAGAGGTTTCTGTACCCGCTGCTGAACTATGAGCAGACCATTGCGACCATCGACCGTGTCCAATCCAAGGGCGGGTTGGAAATCCTCCAGTACCTGAGCGAGACCCTGGACATGAAGCTCGAATGTCAGGGGCTGGAGAATCTGCCCGAGCGCGGGTGCGCGGTAGTCACGGCCAACCACCCCGCCGGTATCTCCGACGGAGTCGCCGTGTTCGACGCAATGAAGAACGTCAGACACGACATCACATTTTTCGCCAATCGAGACGCCGTTCGGGCCGCCCCCGGACTCAGCGAACTGGTGATCCCGGTGGAGTGGGTCGACGAAAAGCGCAACCGCGAACGCAATCGAGAAACCGTCAAACACCTGGTACGGGCATTTCGTGATGAGCGGCTCATCGTCGTGTTTCCCTCAGGACGCCTCGCGCGCCCAACGATGCGCGGCCTGATAGAGCGAGCCTGGACACCGACAGCGGTTAATCTGGCGCAGAAATACCACTGCCCGATCGTGCCCATGCACATCAAAGCCAGCAACTCGTGGCTTTACTATTTCCTTTACCTGATGAACACCGAACTGAGGGACATGACACTGTTCAGGGAACTGCTTAACAAGAAAGAACAACGCTATCAGATCAAGCTCGCGGCTCCCTTCAGGCCCGAAGGCGATTCACGAGCACTCACGCTTGCACTTCGAGAATTCGTGACCGGTGAAATGCCCGAAGGCGCTGACCGCTTCAGCGGGATTACTCAGCACACCTGATACGGATACAGCTGATCGGCAGCCTCGGCCGCGCAACTGCCGAACACCTCCAGGGGCAAATCGCTGCGCTTCACCGCAATTGTCACCGGGGCATCCTTAGTCGCGAAGGTGACGCGCGCTTCATCTTCATCACCGTCGACGTGCAACAGCCTGAGCCCCGCCAGCCCGCTCAGCGCTTCAGCGGCCTGCACGTGTCGGGGGTAGACCGAACGTCCACGGACATGTGGAAACGAGATCGTCCCGGATTCCACGGATTCGGCAAATACCTCGAGCGATTCGAGGTGCACGCGTCCATAGACGATCCCCTGGGGCAGCACCAGCACGTTCGGTGCAAACCGATGCCCGCCCAGGTGGCTCACCTGCCAAACGCGTTCGCCTAGCCGCTCTCGCAGACTCGCGTAGACCGGAAGTCCAAACCGCGAGCAGCACAGGTCGCGTTGACCGTTCGTGCACACGAAATATCGAGGCTCTTCCAGAATTTCGGCGCCATCCCCTAGATCGCCGTCTACCAGCGCGGACAGATCCAGCGCTTGAATGAAGTCGTAGCCGCGGCCGCTGAACTGCAGCAGCCGACCGCCGTACCCGATCAGCAATCGCACC
>JAYGEV010000511.1:0-4324 GCA_046582225.1 Pseudomonadales bacterium | reverse complement strand
CGGTATCCAGGTCGATCACGTCTGCTTTCATGGAATTGGGCAGCGCGGAAAACGATCCGGTCCCAATACCGGCGATGACGATTCCGGGCACCATTAACCAGAAATCTCCAGGACCTAAGAACAGATACATCGGACTGATCGCGGCGAGCAGGAGGAAGCCGCCGATCCAGGCCCGGTGTTTGCCAATTCGTTTAGACAGCCAGACCCAGAACGGTATTCCGATGAATCCGGCCAGCGAGCTGATGATCACCATGAAGGGGACGTTGGCGGGGGGCTCCTCGACGATGAATTCCACGAAGAAAATGTACAGCGGCATCACGATCGCCAAACCGGTCGACGCCAAAACGAACCCGAGCAACAATCGCCGAAATGGTCCGTTGCGCCACATGATCCTCAGCCCGGCGAACAGCGGCACGGCTGGTGCCTGGATTTCGGGAAACTCCGGCACGCGCATGAGGGCGATGCCGATGCAGACCGGCATGAGCACCAGCGAGGCGATTCCCAGCATCGTCATCACGTTGGCGGTGCCGCCAAATCCGAAGAGCAGCAGCGCGAGAAACGGGATGAGCTGCGCGATGATACCGCCAACACTTCCCATCACAGCGCGCCAGCCGGTGATTCGGGTTCGCTCGTCGTAGTCTGTCGAAAGCTCCGCCGCCCACGCGTAGTACGGGATCATCAACATGGTCCAACCGAGCCACATCACCATCATCCAGGTGAACAGATACCAGATGCCGATCCCGTCCGGTGGCATGAACACCTTGTAGATACCGAGCATCAGAAACGGCAGCGACGCGAGCATCCAGGGCTTGCGCCGGCCCCAGCGGCTCCGGGTGTGGTCACTGAGGTATCCGATCAGCGGGTCGGTGATCACATCGAACAGACGGGCAAAGAGCATGATGTTGGCGACGGCTGACAACCCCAGGCCCATATCGCCCGTGTAGAAACGGGACAACCAGATAGACATGGGAATGATCGCCAGCATGACCGGCAGATCGGCCAGGCCGTAGCAGAATAGCGTCGATCGGCTGAGTCGGTATTCGGCCACTTGGTGTCCTTTGTTGTTCGTAATTCCTGCTGCCAGCTTACGGCGAAATACCCTTGGGCCTACGATGGTGGCAGGTGATCTCGATGTTTGCGGCCTCGATAGGCCGCGTCTATCAGGTGTTTCGGATGTCGACCATCGACAAAGCCCATAAAGCCGGGGTCGATAATGCTGTAGCCGAGAAGTTCCTGGATCCGCTCGCTGTACTGGCCCGCCATTGTGGGCGGCACCACCAGTGTCATCTGCTCGAGCTGGCGCATCCACGGCATACAGTACTGCGGAGTGATCGCCAGTCGAGGGTGGCTCGATGTGTTCGCACCGCCCCGGTGAAAAAGGCTGCCGGCAAAGACGAGCACCGACCCCGCGGGCATGCGTACCGGGGTGGCGTCGTCGGCTGAAGGCCTGGGCTCGTCGGCCCACAGATGACTGCCGGGGACGATCTCGGTAGCGCCGTTATCCTCAGTGAAATCATCGAACGCCCAGATCGTGCTGACGCCCAGCAGGGGTCTGGGCTTTTTGAACCATTCCTGGGCTTGCGGTTCGTCGTCGATGTGAAACGCCTGCGCGGTCTCGCCAGGGTGCACGTTGATGGCCAGCGCCGAGGAGAGCAGGTAGTTCTTTGGCAACAGCGAGTCCACCAGTGCCAGCACCTCCGGGTGCTCGATGATGCGTGCCACGCTCGGTGCTTTGGCAAGCAGCGCATAGACGCGTTCGGAGCGAAACCCTTCAAAGTCGTTGCGGCCCATTTTGTCGCCCTGGAGCCAGGGCTCGAGCTTGTCGCGAATGATCTTTACGCCATCGGCGGGCAACAGATTCTCGATGATCGTAAATCCATCGGTACGAATTCGTTCGAGGTGCTGGCCGGCCGCTGTGTTCATTGACGTGTTTGGTTTTCCAATGGGTCGTGCGCGGGAGCCGAAACTCCCGCGCGCCCTGAGTCTACCCTGCCGCTGGTGGGACGATCCAGTAACCGTTCCAAAGTGCGGAACCGCACGTGCTGACCTGTGCAAACCGCGCCTCTGCGGCCTGTCCCTGCTCGGATGCGTTGTAGTCGGTTTCACCCTGGGCCCAGGTGGCAAGATCCTGATAGTTGCTAACCCACATGAAATCTATCTGCCCGGTGCCACCGCGGTACGGGGTCCACAGGTAGGCTTCGTAGGAGTTGAGTGCATCGGAGTTCAGATCGGCGACCTGTTTGTTCCAGAAGTCCACCGCATCGTCGATATCACCCTTGTCGGAGCCTTCGTTGATCGTGCAGCCAAATGTTTCCACAACTGCGTCGAGTTCCCGATCACGCCGTTCTTGATCTGCTCGGAGAACCTGATCGCGGAGATGCAATCGCCGGTGGCTCCGAACTGGTCGTCCAGACCGGCCCCGATTCCCGAACTGTAGTAGGTCGACAGCGCGCCGACCATGTCGATTAAGTTCGAGTTCATGAATCCCATGATGTAATCGTAGGGTGAGGCGCCACGAAACGACGTCCACAGGAACGATGTGCTGGCCTCGTCGGTGTTTTCCAGTGAAGTGGTGCCTTCTCTGAACGCATCCGCGAGGGCCCACACGTCATCGATGGTCTTACCATCCTGCAGGGTACACGCGAAAAGCTGTAAAGCCTGTTGCGCTTGAGTTTGCACGCTGAACGCGGTGCAGACGGTCAGGATTGCGATGGCGAAAATTTTTCTCATTTTTTTGATCCTCATTTCCATAGTCGTAGCTTACCCAACGCGCGAAATGCGGGGGCCTTTCCCGCACCGATTGTTGCCTGGTTGAGGACCAGGCGCCACCCGCCTGCGCCATCAGGCATCAGGACGGGGTTACCGCCATGACTTGCACCTGGGCAATGCTCAATTGTTGAGGGCCTTTATCTCCGGCAACAGCTTGTCCACAAACAGTCGCGTCTGTTCGATAAAATCCTCGCCGCCCGAGGCAACCGGCCTGAGGATGAACTTGTGCACGCCGGCTGCGCGAAAGTCATGCAGGAGCGCCATTATGTCGGACGCGCCACCGACCGCGAGGAACCCTTCAGGTTCGCGGCCGAGGCGTTTGGTGAGGAGTTCAATGTAGCGCTGGCAGACTGGCTCATCGGGCGATCCGAAGCGAAAACCAAAACCAGCGCCATAGTGGTCTTCGTCGATGCTGCGACCGAGTTCGGCGACCCGTTCTTTAATACCTGCGATGATCGGTGCAACCTGTCCTGCGGACTCGATCCCCGCCTGCCAGCCGGTGCCCCACCTGGCGGTGCGTTCGATGGCTTGTTTGGCAGACCCGCCAACCCACAACGGCAGCGGTTGCTGAACCGGACGCGGGGCAATGCTGGCGTCATCGAGCCGATAGTATTCGCCGTCGAAAGTCACGCTTTCCTGCGACCACAATCTGGACATGATCTCCAGGCCTTCTGCGGTGCGTTTGCCTCGACCCTTCGTCGGCGTTCCGGTGGCGGAATAGTCTCTCGCCAGAGCGCTGCCGACCCCGAAGGCCGGGAGAAGTCTGCCGTCGCTCAGTACGTCGATGGTGGCGCAGGCTTTTGCGGTCAGCACCGGATCACGCAGCGCCAGACTTGCCACGTTCATTCCGAACTTGACCTTCCTGGTGGCGCCGGCCAGGGCTGCCATTACGCTCATGCACTCCAGTTGAGGATCCTTGCTGATAATACGATCGCTTTGCCAGATTGAGTCGACACCACCCGAATCGCAGATGTCGACCCAGCGCCAGAATCCGCGGGCGTCTTCGAATGGAAAATTGGCGATGCCCAGCCCGGCGTTGACGGTCATGTTGTCTTTCCTCCTGTCACAGTTCTGTTAGCTTCTTTCTTAGCTTCGAAGGCACAACATATCAAAAAAACATGAGTCGGGAATTGATCCATGAGCCCTGGCCGCCGACAATGCGCGCATGGATCAATCGGAAAATAGTGCATCGACACAGAACAGACGTTTCGCGGGCCACTCGCAGCGTTACAGGATTTAGAGGTTCTGCCGCGCTGATGGCCGACCGGTTTCTCATCGCCGATATCGGTGCGACCCATTCGCGATTTGCGCTGGCGGATGGAGAGCTTGTGGTTTCCGAGGTATTGCGGCTCGCGACGTCCGAGCATGATGACGCTGAGAGTCTGATTGCGGCGGCCCGCGATGGACTCGGATTCGTGCGGTTGGATGGCTGCTGCATCGCCATGGCAGGCCCTGTGCAGGATGGCCGCGGCGCAGTAACCAATGCGACGCTCGCTCTGGATCGTGACGATCTGAGCGAGCGGTTGGGTTGTCCCAGCGTGGTGGTGAATGACTT
>JAYGEV010000503.1:0-3255 GCA_046582225.1 Pseudomonadales bacterium | reverse complement strand
ATGCTCGACATGGGATTCATTCCGGACGTGCGCCGCATCGTGTACCAGACCCCGCACAAGCGAAACCGGCAGACGCTGTTTTTCAGCGCGACGTTTAACGACGCCGTGATGCGCCTGGCAAGTTCATGGACCATCGAACCTGAGCATGTAGCCATCGCCCCGGAATCGGTCGCCGTCGACACCGTGACCCAGCTGTTCTGGCTGATCAGCGCCGACAAGAAGTCTCAACTGCTTGCCGACTTTATTTCCAAAGCCGCACCCGAGCGGGCCTTGATATTTACCAACAGGCGCGATCAGACCCACCAGCTCAACAAGTATCTCAACAGTCGCAACATCAGGTGCGAGCCACTCGCAGGTGACGTTCCGCAACGCAAGCGCCTGTCGACGCTCACGCGGTTCAAGGAAGGTAAGATTCCCTATGTGGTCGCCACCGATGTGGCCGGGCGCGGCATCCACGTCGAGGGAATAAGCCACGTCATCAACTTCGATCTACCCGAAGATCCGGAAGACTACGTGCATCGCATCGGACGTACCGGCCGAGCCGGGGCAGAGGGCACCAGCATCAGCTTTGTCTCAGAGGACGACGCGTTCAACCTGCCCAATATCGAGGAATTCATAGGCACACCAGTCGTGTGTACCCAACCGGATATATAGGGGCAAAGGCTTATCGCACACCTTCCCGGCAGTTCGCGTCCGACACCACCTTGCGCCTGCGCAAGTGGCTGACGATTCGAAAACGACCAGAGTCGCCGTTGTGCAGATGTGCGCCACACCGAACGTGGCCGAGAATCTCGCAACCATGGACCGACTGGTCAAACGGGCCTGCAGCGAGGGAGCAGCCGTCGTTCTGGTCCCGGAAGCATTTGCGTTTCTCGGACCGGAGAAGATCAAACGAACCCTTCTGGAGCCTTTGCCAGCCGAACCCTACGCCAGCGGCGGCCCCATCCTCGAATACTGTCGCGACCTGGCAGCAAGCCAGCTCTGCGATCTGGTGCTCGGCGGTTTTCACGAGGATGCCGACGACCCGGACAAATGCTTCAACACGTGCGTGCACATAGGGCCGGATCGGGCGATACGCGCCAGGTATCGGAAAATCCATCTCTTCGACGTATCGCTGAGTGACGGAACGCAACTTCGAGAGTCCGCACGTACGCTGGCCGGTGACAAACTGGTCACCACCGAGATGCCGTTCGGTACCCTGGGGCTGAGCGTTTGCTACGACCTGCGCTTCGCATACCTGTACCAGCGCCTGGTGGATCTCGGTGCGATGGCATTGACAGTACCGTCGGCGTTTACCGCAACAACGGGCGCCGCACACTGGCACGTGATGTTACGTGCGCGCGCGATCGAGTGTCAGAGCTACGTGCTGGCGCCGGCTCAACATGGTCACAACTGGGGCAAGCGCTACTCTTACGGCCACTCTCTGATCATCAATCCCTGGGGCGAGATCATTGCAGAATGCCACGATGGAGATGACGTTGCAGTCGCCGAAATCGATCCGGCTCGAGTGCTCCAGGTGCGACAGGATCTGCCTAGCCTCCGCCATCGGCGTTCCCTAGAATGACTTCCTGATGTCCACGCGGACCAATTCATTGGGCAATACGAGCAAGACGCTCATCATCTGTGCAACCCTGGTGGTCATCGCTGCCGGAATCAAAGCTGCCGAAGACCTGGTGGTGCCGTTTCTACTCGCCGCCTTCATCGCCACCATCGCGGCCACACCGATACTTATGCTGCAGAAACGTAAGGTGCCCGACGGGATCGCCATTGCTGTGGTGATGCTTGGAATGGCCATTCTGGTATTCGCCATCGGCGCGGTGGTCGCCCAGTCCGTGGGAGCGTTCAACGCCAAGTTGCCTTTCTATCAAGACCGAATCGTCGAGATCGTTGGGAGCTTGATCACGGTCGTGGAACCGCTGGGAATACAGATCTCCAATGAACTTCTGCTCTCCTATTTCGACCCAGGCACCGCTCTGGTGTTGGCCGGCAACACGTTGCGAGGCCTTGGCAGCGTGCTCAGCAACAGCTTTCTGATCCTGCTCACTGTGATTTTCATTCTCGCGGAGGCCTCAAGCTTTCCGCGCAAGCTACGCGACGTTTTAAGCGACCCGGACCAGGCACTACCGCACTTCGCTCGTTTTGCCGACAACGTGAACCGTTACATGGGAATAAAAACGACGATCAGTATCGTGACCGGCGTGATCGTCGCGATTTTTCTCACTGTGTTGGGCATAGATTTTCCGGTTCTGTGGGGACTGCTTGCGTTCCTGTTGAATTATGTTCCAACCATCGGCTCTTTTATTGCGGCCATTCCTGCGGTGCTGCTCGCTCTGATCCAACTCGGCCCACTGCAGGCTGCGATCGTGGCCGGCGGCTATGTTGTGCTCAACATCGTCATGGGCAACGCCGTGGAGCCGAGATTCATGGGCCGAGGACTGGGACTGTCCACGCTGGTGGTGTTCGCATCGTTGGTATTCTGGGGCTGGATGCTGGGACCGGTGGGAATGTTGTTATCGGTGCCACTCACCATCACTGCAAAGATCGCCCTGGAAGCCAGCCCGTCGAGTGCCTGGATCGCCAGCCTGCTCGGGCCCGCTGACAAAACCCCGCTCGACGTGACCCAAGCCGACCAACCAGCGGTGGAAACCGTACCGTGACCTATCAGCGGCGCAACATCGAAGAGATGACCGGCTACACCTGGGGTGAGCAACCGGACGACCCCACGGTCATCAAGCTCAACACGAACGAAAATCCTCATCCGCCGAGCCCGGCGGTCGATGAGGCTCTGAAAAACCTGACCGCAGCGGACCTGAGAACCTATCCGCAGCCGACCGCAGACGCGTTGAGAGATCAGCTCGCAGATTTCCATTCGGTCAAACGCGAAAACATTGTAATCACGCACGGTGGCGACGAAGCCCTGCGCCTCGCCTTTACCACCTTTGTCGAGCCCGGTACGCCTTTCGGAATGGCTGACCCGAGCTATTCGCTCTATCCGGTGCTCGCCAGGATTCAGGATGCATCAATCCATGAGATACCGCTGCACGACAACTGGGACCTGCCGCGCGATTTTGCCCACGAACTCAACGAAGCTGGGGCAAATCTCGCCTGTCTGGTGAACCCGCACGCACCATCGGGCGTACTTCTTGACGCGAAACGGATCAGCCAGCTGGCCAACGACTTCAACGGCGTACTGCTGATCGACGAAGCCTACGTCGATTTTGTAGACCCTGCCTTGCGCTATGACGTGATTCGGCT
>JAYGEV010000358.1:0-3845 GCA_046582225.1 Pseudomonadales bacterium | reverse complement strand
GTCCGGCTCGGTGGGTGGCTCGATGGTGAGCAGTTGATCGAATCCAATCCCGGTACGCCGATCCGCCCAGGCGCTGATCTGCTGGGCGTTCACGCAGAGATCCTGACTGACCAGATCTATGACCATGAAATCGTTGCCCAGTCCGTGCATCTTCGCAAATTTGAGGTTCATCGCTCTGGGCTCACGGGTTCATCGCGGAGCGCGCCATCCAGCTCTGGGGCCAGCTGATCCCGAGTCGTCTCGCGGCGCCGAACCACCCGGAACTGCGATCCATCTACCAGCACTTCGGCGGGTCTCGAACGGGTGTTGTAGTTCGAACTCTGAACCATGCCATAAGCACCGGCAGACATGATCGCCAGCAACTGCCGTTCGGTGAGCGCCAGCTCGCGATCGTGGGCAATGAAGTCGCCAGTTTCGCAGATCGGTCCGACGATGTCCCAGCGCGCCGACAAAACGTCGGCCTGGGGGGAAACCACGCGGACATCGTGCCAGGCCTGGTACAGGGCGGGCCGAAGCAGATCGTTCATCGCGGCATCGACGACCGCGAAGTTTTTGTGCTCCGGCGTCGGTTGGGGTTTCAGATACTCGATCCGGGTAAGCAACGCGCCGCCGTTGGCGACCAGGTAACGCCCGGGTTCCACGATCAGCTTGATGTCCCGGCCTCCCAGCAGTTCCTGCAGCATGGCGCCGTATGCGGCGACATCGAATTCAGTTTCGTCGCGATAGGTAACGCCCATGCCGCCGCCCACGTCAACGTGATGAATCTGAATTCCGTCATCGGCCAGCTGGTCGGTCAGCTCGAGCAAGCTGATCAGCGACTGCCGCAGAGGCTCGATTTCCGTGATCTGGGACCCGATGTGACAATCGATGCCGACAATGGAAAGGTGTTCGCGGTCGTGGGCCCATCGATAAAGTTCCAGTGCCTGCTGTGGTGGAACCCCGAATTTGTTCTCCTTAAGGCCCGTTGAGATGTAGGGATGCGTTTGTGCATCAACGTTCGGGTTGACGCGTATAGAGATCGGCGCGGGCCGCTGCAGCAGAACGGCGCGCTCTGCAATGCGTTCCAGTTCGCTGCTGCTTTCGACGTTGAAGCAACCGATTCCCAGCTTCAACGCCAGATCGATCTCTTCGGTTGATTTTCCAACCCCGGAGAACAGCGTCCGGCCAGGATCGCCACCGGCGCTGACAACGCGCTGCAACTCGCCGCCCGAAACAATATCGAAACCGGCACCGAGGCCGTGGAACAAGCGTAAAACGGACAGGTTGGAGTTGGCCTTGACCGCGTAACAGATCTGCGCGTCCAATCCCGAAAACGCCTCGGTCAGCCGATCAAACTGGTCACGCAAATGTGCGCTGGAGTAGACATAGGTGGGCGTGCCAACCGAGTCTGCGATGCGGGTGAGCGGAACGTCTTCTATATGAAGGACGTCGTCCCTGGCGGTGAAGGCGCGCATTTCAATTCGCGACCACGTGAGCTGCACCGGTCGCCAATACCAGGGATTGCTGAGCTGATCTTTCCGGCAGCTCCAGCGGCCCTTTCTGACCGCACATGGTGACCTGACAGATCATGATGAACAAGACGATCCAGCGCACGTTGTGTTAGTCCGAAAAAACGAACGGCGCAGTATACACCGCCAATCCGGGTTGTCATCGGTGGTTTTGGGCGAGTCAGTTGAAGGCCGACAAACGTGCGCTGTCGCGGCCGAATGTCGTGCGTCGGGCACGTGCCGTACGTAACTTCGTCCGCAGATCCGCTTCGCTGGCGTGGCGGGTGGTCGCGACCGCGCCATCGTCGAAAGTGGCGCAGACAATGTCTCGGCCAAACGGAAAAACGAATCGATCTCCGCTCTCCTGCAACGCGGCGTGAAGTTGAATGTGCAGATTCTCCAGGCGTTTCTGGATTCGGAATCTGCTTTGACCACCGATCGCGTGCCAGGCAAGCCGGGTCGGTGGCGTGGTCGTGAGTTCGGTCACGCACTGCAGCACGCTGGCGCCATCGGTGCGTGACTCAAGCGTCCAGTCGTCGATCCCATCGGCTCTGAGAACATCGACGCTGCGCAGTAACAGCTTGTGCGATCCGCTGAAATCCAATGGGTCGTCGTGGTGGGTTACCACGGTGAAGCCGGGTCGGCGCAGGGCGGCTGGTTCTGTCTGGGTTTCGGAATTTACGAACACCTGAACCGGCGCGGGGCTGGCGATGAGCGTTGCGCTGCGGTAAAACTGCATCGAGCAACAGTGTCGGGGTAGGGCAGCCCGGAATTGGGTGGCCGAGCTGAGATGTCTGCGGGTCGACCAGATATGTCTGCATTTCCACCCCATGAGTTCGGGCCCAATGGTTGACCGCGTGAACTTTCGGCCACAGCGCGGGGTGCAGGTGAGATTCGCAGCAGACCCATAAATCCACATCACTGGCACGGTTCTGCGCGATGCTGCCGCTGCTGCCCATGATGAAGATGGACTGCAGATCGACGGGCTGTGCGCGATGAGGGGGGTCGCGGTAGCCGACCGCCACGCCCAGGGCCTCGGTCGTCGCCCGATAACCGGGAATCCCGGCGGGAACGGTGGTGTTGATGTATCCGGGCAGAGCTGGGTGATTTCGGTGGTACAGCAGTGGCAACACATCGATGACGTTGCGCTGGCGTCGGGTCGTTCGATGTTTGCTTGCGGCGAGACGGACATCGTGATGGTGCTTGAAGCGCGCCACGCAGAGCTTCAGTGCCTTAGGGTCGATCTCGTCGCCAGGAAGTAAATGGTGTGCTGCTGCCGCCATCTGTTGAGTATAGGTAGGCGCTGCAGGTGCGCCTGAAGAGATCGCGTCGGCGGGTTGTCTTCGTTAGAGCCGGTTGCGAGCGCGAGCCAGCGCTTTTCGGACCTGCGCAGGCGAAGTGGCGCCGTGGTGCTTTCGAGCGGCCACTGAGCCCTCGAGCGTGAGTACGTCGAACACGCCCGCCTCTATCGCGGAGCTGAAACCCTGCAGTTCCTCCAGCGACAGCTGGTCCAGCGCCTTGTCCCTCTCGATGGCATAAGCGACCGCTCGTCCTACAACTTCATGAGCGTCGCGGAACGGTACCTCGCGCCGCACGAGATAGTCGGCCAGATCCGTAGCGGTGGTAAATCCAGCGCTGGCCGCAGCCCGCATCGCAGCCTTGTTGGCGACCAGTGCGGGGATCAGGCCGTTTAACGCCGTAAGCGCACCGCGCATCGTATCCACTGCATCGAACAGGGGTTCCTTGTCTTCCTGATTGTCCTTGTTGTAGGCCAGCGGTTGACCTTTCATCAGGGTTAACAGCGAAACCAGGTCTCCGATCACGCGCCCGGACTTGCCGCGGATGAGTTCCGGGACATCTGGATTCTTCTTCTGGGGCATGATGCTCGAGCCAGTGCAGAACCGGTCGGGTAGCTCTACGAACGAAAACTGCTGAGACGTCCATAGCACCAGCTCTTCGCACCATCTCGAAAGGTGCGTCAGAGTCAATGCGGCAGCGGCCGTAAACTCAATTGCGAAATCTCGATCGCTGACCGCGTCGAGCGAGTTTTCCGCTACGGCCTCGAAGCCAAGCTCGTCTGCAACGGCAGCCCGGTCGATGGGAAACGTCGTACCTGCCAGCGCCGCGCTGCCAAGCGGCAACACGTTTACCCGCACCCGGCAGTCCTTGAGCCTTGCGCGGTCGCGATAGAGCATCTCGAACCAGGCCAGCAGATGGTGCCCGAAGGTGACAGGCTGGGCGGGTTGCAGGTGGGTGAAACCCGGCATGATGGTATCGGCGTTCAGTGCTGCCTGGTCCAACAGGCCCGCCAGCACCTCGGATTCCAACGCGATGAGCTCATCGATCGCATCACGCAGA
>JAYGEV010000304.1:0-15897 GCA_046582225.1 Pseudomonadales bacterium | reverse complement strand
CTTCATCAGCCGCATGTAACCCTGGACTGGGTGGGGATGAGCGACATCCACCAGCCCCTGTTGGTGCGTGATGGCGCGCATACGAAACACGTACAAACCAAGGTACAGATTTACGTCGATCTGAGCGATGAGCTTGCCAAGGGCATCCATATGTCGCGCCTGTATCTCATTCTCGATGAGCATTCCGAAACTCGGCCGCTTACCCCGGCCGGTCTGAAGCTGTTGTTGCGCAGCGTGCTCGAATCGCATCGTCAGCTCAGCACCCGGGCTTTCGTGCAGTTCGACTTCGACTACTATCTGCGTCGACCCGCGCTGGTGAGTGAAAATTCCGGTTGGAACTCATATCCCGTGACCGTCAAAGGCACGCTCCTCGACGGTGAGATCACGTTGGAAATCGCGGTTAACGTGCAGTATTCGTCCACCTGCCCGTGTTCTGCCGCACTCGCCCGCCAGCTCATTCAGAATCAGTTTGAAGAGGATTTCGGCAGCGGGCGCGAGGAGGCCAGCGTCGCCGAGGTCCACGCCTGGCTCGGTACCGAGCAGGGCATCGTGGCCACCCCGCACAGTCAGCGCAGCGATGCGCGAATTCTGGTGCGCCTGGAAGACGGGCTGGTTGATTTCCCGATCACGGACCTCATCGACGAGGTGGAGGGCACGCTGAAAACTCCGGTGCAGACTGCGGTTAAGCGCGAAGACGAACAGGAGTTCGCCCGGTTGAACGGACAAAACCTGATGTTCATCGAAGACTCCGGTCGCAAGCTGAAGGAACAGCTGAACCAGGACGATCGTTTTGCCGACTACTGGGTGCGCGTGGAGCATCACGAAAGCCTGCATGCTCACGACGCCGTTGGCGTATTCACCAAAGGACTTCAAGGCGGCTATCTGCCGATTCCCTAGCGGGGCGATCGATGACCATTCCGGTCGTTATTAGCGGTGCCGGGCTGTGGAAGCCGGAGCACATCATCACCAACGCCGAGCTTGTGGCGGCCTACAACGGCTATGCCGACAAATTCAATCGAGACCACCGCGCCGAAATTGGCTCGGGCGATGTCACGGCACTCGAGCATTCGAGCGTTGGCTTCATCGAAAAAGCTTCAGGCATCAAGCAGCGCTACGCGTATGTGAAAGACGGCATATTGGACGTTGACCGCATGCGTCCGCGTATTCCGCATCGCTCCGAAGACGAACTTTCACATCAGGCCGAAATCGCCCTGAATTCCGCGCGCATCGCGATGGATTCGGCGCAAAAAACCGGCGCTGATGTCGATATGGTCATCGTTTCGTGCGCGTACACCGAACGTTCTTATCCCGCGATTGCCATCGAGGTTCAGCACGCGCTTGGAATCGATGGGTTTGGATTTGACATGCTGGTGGCTTGTTCGGCAGCCACATTTGCGTTGCAGCGGGCAACGGATGCGATCGCTGCCGGTTCCGCGCGCTGCGTACTGGTAATCAATCCGGAGCTCACCTCGCCGCAGGTGAACTATGCCGACCGCGACGGACACTTTATTTTTGGCGATGTGAGTACGGCCATGGTGCTCGAATCTCGCGACACCGCTACCTCGGCGCATAGCTACGACGTACTGGGCAGCAGAGCCAGGACCCTGTATTCAAATAATATTCGTTCCAACTTCGGCTACCTGTCCTACGCCGAAGACACCGATCCGTTTTCCGCGGAAAATCTGTTTCATCAGCAGGGCAGAAAGGTCTTCAAAGAAGTCTGTCCGATGGCGGCTGAGCATCTGCAGACCCAGGTGGCCGAGGTGGGATTGACCGTCGCCGATATCAAACGCTGGTGGCTGCACCAGGCCAACATCAACATGAATCTGTTTATCGCCAGGCGCCTGCTGGGCCGTGACGCGACTGCCGAAGAAGCCCCGATTGTCCTGGACGAGTTTGCCAACACCGCGTCGGCGGGCTCGATCATCGCGTTCTGCCTGCATCATGAAGACCTGGCTGCAGGAGATTGCGGCGTGATATGTTCGTTCGGCGCCGGGTACTCTATTGGTAGCCTGGTGCTGCGCAAACGCGGATCATGATCTGCTGTGCGAGCCTGAGGTGTGAGTGGTGCCCAGGAGAGGACTTGAACCTCCACCTACTTGCGTAGACATGGACCTGAACCATGCGCGTCTACCAATTCCGCCACCTGGGCATAGGAACCATTGCTCCGACCTGGACCTGGCGGTCTAGCGGGCAACGGGTGGCGCAATTTACTGAAGAGCCCTGCGTGTTGTCAAACTATGACTCGATCTCCTGAAAAGCCGCGCAAAAAGTCGGGCAAACGCAGCTCGCACCGACTTACCGGTCACGAGCTCAAGGACGCGCTGCGCGCTGCGCCACTCGGCTGGCGTGAGATCGTGGCCGCCACCGGCAGTGATTCAGGCCAGGCCCGCAAGAACCTTCGCCGCCTGCTGCGGGGAATGACCGTCAACGGCGAGATCAATCAGGACCACCAGGGCTGTTACCACCTGGCGGATGGACAGGTTGATCTGTCGAATTCCCTGACCGGCGTACTCGAGCGCCGTGCCGGCGGGTTGTACTTCGGCGAGGTGGCGGTTGAACCAGGACGCCGCCTGCGACTTCGGGCCGGCGATCGTGTTGAGGTCCTCCTGCAGAGCGACCGCGGGAAGAATCAGGCCCGGGTGCTGCGAGTGGTTGAGTGCTCGGCAGAACCGCTGATCGGCGAGTTGAAATGGCATACCCGCTATCCCTACGTGGAGTCTTTGAGCCCTGAGTACAAAGGGCGAATTTCGTTGATCGATCCCCCGGACGTGGGCCAGCACGGCGACACGGTGGCGGTGCGCATCCTCGGAGAGGATCGGCGTGGATTCACCGGGAAGGTAGCGCGTGTCGTTTCAGAAAATCGAGGTGCTGCACATGCCGCCGAAACCCTGCTGGCCAGCCACGGTGTTCCCTGCGAATGGCCCGATGCCGTCATTCGGGCCGCGGAGCGCCTGCCACAAAGTGTACAGCCCGCCAGACACCCGGAGCGCCGCGACCTGATGGCTCTGCCGCTGGTAACCATCGACGGCGAAACCGCGCGGGACTTCGATGACGCCGTTTTCGCCGAGACGCGGCGCGGTGGCTGGCGCCTGGTGGTCGCTATCGCGGATGTCGCACACTACGTCAAACCTGGCGGGGTGCTCGACAGCTGCGCGCTGGAACGTGGCAACTCGGTGTATCTGCCCGATCGCGTGGTCGCGATGTTGCCCGAGGCATTGTCCAATCATCTGTGCTCACTGCGCCCCAACGAAGCCCGGTTGGCCATGGTGTGTGATATGCGCATATCGCATCAGGGCAACGTGACAGGCTATGAGTTCTACGAAGCCGTCATTCGATCGTGGCAGCGGCTCACCTATGGCCGGGTGCAGGAGTATCTGGACAGCGGGGCGCTGGACGTCGAGCCGGAGGTCAGCCACTCGCTGGGCCACCTCAAGGATGTGTTTACCGCGCTGCAGAACGCCCGCGAAGTACGCGGTGCGCTCGATTTCGAAACCCACGAAGGCGCGTTGGAGCTTGCCGACGGCGTGGTCTGCGCGATCCATCCGGTCATCAGAAACGATGCGCACCGACTGATCGAGGAAGCGATGATTTCGGCCAACGTGTGCGCCGCCAGGTTCCTCGAGCAGCACGCCAGGGGCGCCTTGTACCGGGTCCACGAACCGCCCAAGGGCGATAAGGCCGAACAGTTGCGCCAGGCCTTTGCTTCTGCGGGCGTTCGCCTGTCACGCGGCGAATTGAATCCGGCGTCCATCCGTAAGGCCCTGCGTCAGCTCGGTGAACGGGACGATCGGTGGATTTTCGAGTTGCTGATCCTGCGCTCGCTGACCCAGGCAATTTACAGTCCACACAACAAGGGCCATTTTGGACTCGCGCTGCCGCGCTATATGCTTTTCACCTCGCCGATTCGCCGCTATGCGTATATCGTTGTTCACCGTGGGATCAAAGCCGCACTGCATTCCAAATCGACTCCGATGACCGAAGCATGGCTGATTGAATGTGGCCAGCAGGTGTCGATGACCGAGCGGCGTGCTGAAGCGGTGGGTTGGGGCGTAGACGGCTGGCTAAAATGTGAATATGTCGCTGACCGGATCGGCGAGGTGTTCGCCGGTGTGGTCATGGGTGTCACGGAGTTTGGTCTGTTCGTGGAATTGTCAGGCTTCTACGTTCAGGGGCTGTTGCACATCTCTGAACTCGGCAGCGACTACTTTCAGTATCAGCCCGTTGCTCAGGCTCTGGTAGGTGACCGCTCCGGGCGTCGGTTTGGGCTTGGCGATCAGCTGGCGGTGACGCTGGTCGAGGTGCAGCCATCCCAGGGTCGATTGGACCTGCGGCTCGCCGGTGGCAAATCCGGCGGCGCAACCAGGACTCGCCGGGGCAGGCGCAACCGCAAATGACGGTCGAGTCGACCCGCGATGCGCTGGTGCATGGCATTCATGCGGTGAGCGCGGTGATTCGAGATGATCCCGGGCGGGTTCGTGTGATCTATCTGCAACGCGATCGACGCGACAAGCGACTGCAGGCGGTGATCGATGCAGCCCGTAGCGCGCGCATCCGGGTCGAGTTTGTGGACAAACGACGCCTCGACCGGCTTGCCGACGGCAGCCATCAGGGCGTTGCCGCAGATTGCCACGAGTTGCGGCTGGCAGACGAAAAAGCTTTCGAGGCACACTTCGCCGAGCTTGCTGAACCGCGTCTGTTGCTGGTGCTTGACGGAGTCACGGATCCGCGCAATTTGGGCGCCTGTCTTCGATCGGCGGAAGCCGCAGGCGTGCAGGCCGTGCTGCTGCCCAAACGTCGCAGCGCGCCGCTCAACGCTGCTGCTATGAAAGCGGCAGCCGGGGCGGCCGAGACATTGTTTCTCGTTCAGGTTTCCAATCTTGCCAGGCGTCTGGAGTGGTTGCGCGATCAGGGCGTTTGGGTGATCGGTGCGGCCGGTGAGGCCCCCGCTTTGTGGCTGGAGGCGGACTTTGGCGGTGACGCCGCGCTGGTTGTTGGGAGTGAAGACCGCGGCATGCGGGCGCTCACAGCCAGGTCCTGCGACCAGCTGGTCCGAATACCGATGTCGGGAGCGGTTGCCAGCCTGAACGTTTCCGTGGCGACAGGGGTTCTGTTGTTTGAAGCCCAGCGTCAGCGGGGCCTTGCATCCGGCTGATGGCCTACCTACAATCCGCGTCCCCCACCAGGGGGTCCTTGCCTCACGCCAGCGTCCGCCGATGCGCGAACCTGAGCGGAGGCGGTAACGCCGGAAGGAGACAGACAGTCATGCGACACTACGAGGTCGTTTTTCTCGTGCACCCTGATCAGAGCGATCAGGTCCCTGGCATGATAGAGCGCTACCAGGCGCTCATCGAACGCGGTAAGGGCGTTGTGCACCGGTTGGAAGACTGGGGCAGACGACAGCTGGCGTTTCCAGTCTCCAAGATCCACAAAGCCCACTACGTGATGATGAACGTAGAAGTCGAGAGCGAGACCTTGATCGAACTGGAAAGCGCGTTTCGATTCAACGATGCGGTACTGCGCAATCTGATCATCCGTCGCAAGCAGGCAGTCACCGGCACCTCGAAAATCTACGAAGAAGAGCTTCGCGACCAGGAACGCGATCGCGAGCGTGAGCAGCGGCGCGAAGAAGAGTCCGCCGCACGTCGTCGTGAGGCCACCAAAGCTGCGGCGGCTTCGGAATCAGGTTCCGACGAGGGCTCACAAGACGGTGCCTCGGATGGTGAGCCCGCGGAGCCTGCGCCTGAAGCACCCGCCGACGTCCCGGATACCGACACAGCCACCGATGAGGAGGTCACCTAAATGAGTCGAAGATTTCGCCGCAAAAAGTACGCCCGCCTGGAAGGCTCGGCCATCGACTACAAGGACCTGGAGCTTTTGAAGCAGTACATCGGTGAGACGGGCAAGATCGTACCCAGCCGCATTACCGGCACCAGCGCCCGTAATCAGCGTCTGCTCGCACAGGAAGTCAAACGCGCGCGCTACCTGTCGCTGTTGCCTTACACCGACCAGCACAAATAGGCGGGCACAATAGATGAACGTAATCCTGCTGGAGAGAATCGGTAACCTTGGTGATCTGGGTGACGAGGTCAATGTTAAGTCGGGGTTCGCACGCAACTTCCTCATTCCGAAAGGCAAAGCCGTACGCGCGACCGAGGACAACCGTGCGCTGTTCGAAGGGCGCCGAGTGGAGCTTGAACGAACTGCGGATGAGCAAATGGGTCAGGCGCAAGCCCGTGCCGCCAAGCTCGAAGGGTTGGCACTGATCATCATGGTCAAGGCAGGCGAAGAGGGTAAGCTCTACGGTTCGGTGGGCACCCAGGATATTGTCGACGCCGCCGCGCAGCTGGAGTCGGAATTCGTCAAAAGCGAAGTGCGTTTGCCCGATGGCGTCATCCGGGTAACCGGTGAGTACGAGATTGACGTGCAGCTGCACTCGAATGTCATCGTACCGATTCAGGTTTCTGTCGTCGCCGAATAGAACCAACGGATCTGCGCTGGCCGTGTTCACAGGATGCGGCGCTCAACGGTTGAGTTTTTGTTTCCCGATGGCAATCTCCGCTTGCAATGCCAGGCCGAAAACCCGACGCTGGATCATCCGCCCTGGAAAATAACGAGCGATGTCCGAGGTCGCCCCTCCACCTGCAGACGAACCTTCCGATGAGTCCAACCCGCGCAGAAATCAGGGTACGGTTCGGAGCCCGCTCGCTGGTCTGAAAGTCCCGCCGCACTCACCTGAAGCTGAGCAATCGGTGCTTGGCGCGTTGATGCTCAACGACGAAGTCTGGTTCAACGTCGCCGAGGTGCTCCAGGCCGGTGACTTCTATCGCGCCCAGCACCAGATCATTTTCGAGGCGATGACCGAGCTTGCCAACGACAATCAGCCGTTGGATGCGGTAACCGTCTCCGAGCGTCTGCAGTCTCTGGGACTCCTGGAAAAGGCTGGCGGGCTTGCGAATCTGGGTGAACTCACCGAATCCACCCCCGGCGTGAGCAACGTGGTCGCCTACGCACACATCGTGCGTGAGCACTCTACCCGCCGCCAACTCATCGGGGCTGCCAGCCGGATTGCCGAATCTGCATTTGTACCGGAGGGTAAGCCGAGCGCCGAACTGCTCGACCAGGCCGAACAGGAGGTGTTCCAGATCGCCGAGGGTCGGCTGAAAGACGGCGGACCGGAGAAGCTCGCTCCGCTGTTGACCAAGGCCGTTGAACGGATTCGGGAACTCCACGCGTCGCCCAGTGCGATCACCGGCCTGGCCACCGGCTTCGATGATCTCGATAAAAAAACAGCCGGTCTGCAGCGTTCGGATCTCATCATCATTGCGGCCCGACCATCCATGGGCAAGACCGCGTTGGCGGTGAATATCGTCGAGCATGCGGTGATGGCGGGCAGCGGTGCGGTGCTGATGTTCAGCATGGAAATGCCGTCGGAACTGCTGGTCATGCGCATGTTGTCGTCGCTCGGCAGGATCGATCAGACTCACATGCGTACCGGCGACATGCACGACGATGATTGGGCGCGATTCGTCTCTGCGGTGGCCCAGCTCAAAGACAAGCAGCTGTATCTCGACGACACCCCGGCGCTCACTCCCAACGACGTTCGCACGCGCGCACGCCGGGTGGCCCGCGAAAGCGGTGGCCTTGGACTCATCGTTGTGGACTACCTGCAGCTGATGCGTGGTTCAGGCAACCCGGAAAACCGCACCAACGAAATCTCCGAGATCTCACGATCCCTGAAAGCCATTGCCAAGGAAATGCAGTGTCCGCTGATCGCGTGTTCGCAGTTGAATCGAGCGTTGGAGAACCGTCCGAACAAACGCCCGGTCATGGCAGACCTTCGCGAGTGCGTGACTGGCGATACGCTTGTTTGCCTGGCCGACGGATCACACACGCCCATCTCCGAGCTCGTTGGCAGCCAACCTGAAGTACTCGCCATGGACTCGAGCCAGCACATCGTATCCGCGCGCAGCGACAAGGTGTGGGAGGTCGGGCGACGACCGGTGTTTCGCCTGTCGCTGGCCGCCGGCAGAAAAATTCAGGCCACCGCCAAACACAGGATTTTTACCGGCCGCGGCTGGATGCAATTGGGCGAAATTGCGCCCGGTGAACGAGTGGCGATTGCTCAACTTGAGCCGGCGCAGGCACGGGCCGCCGAAAACCTGGCCGTCGAAGAAATGGCCAGCGGCACTGTCGCTGGTCTGGCTGGCGACCCTGCCGACGTGCGTCCACGGCGCTCCGAATCGGATCTGGTTTGGGAACCCGTGCTCGCAGTGGAATCTATCGGTATCCAGCGGGTGTTCGATCTGACCGTGCCCGGTCTTGCGAACTGGCTGGCCGATGGCATCGTCACCCATAACTCCGGCGCGATCGAACAGGATGCCGATGTCATCCTGTTCATCTACCGCGATGAGGTCTACAACCCCGACTCCGAACAGAAAGGTACCGCGGAAATCATCATCAGCAAACAGCGCAACGGGCCCATTGGCACCTGCCGTTTGTCGTTCATTGCCAATCTCACCAAGTTCGAAAACCTCGCTCCCGAGCGCTACGCCGATTTCGCCCCCTTCGACTGATGGCCAGGCGCAAGACGGCAACCGCATATGTCTGTAGCGACTGCGGCGCGGACCACACCCAGTGGCAGGGCCAGTGCGCGACCTGCAGTGCGTGGAATACCTTGTCTCGCATCAGCATTGGACCGGTAAAAGAGGCGACCGCGGCGGGCCTGGGCTATGCGGGCAGCAAGAGCGAAGCGCGCTGGTTGTCGGAGGTCGAAAGCGAGGAAGCCAAACGCCTGAAAACTGGATTCGCTGAGCTGGATCGCGTCCTCGGTGGTGGCCTGGTGCCGGGGTCGGTGCTGCTCATGGGTGGCGACCCGGGTGCGGGCAAGAGCACGCTGCTGCTACAGGTTGCCAGCCGTATGGCGCAGCACCAGGAAGTTCTGTATGTCAGCGGTGAAGAGTCGTTGCATCAGTTAGCGCTGCGCGCCGAACGGCTGAAGTTGCCGGTGGAAAATCTGCGGGTTGCTGCGGAAACACGGGCCGAGGCGATCGCGGATCTCATCGGCGCGGGCGCGCCCAAGGTCGTGGTGCTCGATTCGATTCAGGTCATGCAGCTGGAGACCGTGGACAGCATGCCGGGCAGCGTTGCTCAGGTTCGTGAGACAGCCGGATTTTTCACGCGGCTGGCCAAGCAGAGCAATATCGTGATGATTCTTGTGGGGCACGTCACCAAGGAAGGTAATCTCGCGGGGCCTAAGGTACTCGAGCACATGATCGATTGCTTCGTCATGCTCGACAGCCCGGCCGGCAGTCGCTACCGAACGTTGCGCGGCTTGAAAAACCGCTTCGGCGCGGTCAACGAACTCGGCGTTTTTGCGATGACCGAGCAGGGCATGAAGGAAGTTGCCAACCCGTCGGCGATATTCCTGCAGCGCAGCGAGCTCGATTCGCCTGGCAGCGTCGTCACGGTCACCTGGGAAGGAACGCGCCCGCTGCTGGTGGAGATCCAGGCGCTCGTGGACCAGGTGCAGGTTGGCTACCCCAAACGCGTAGCCGTTGGTCTGGATCAGCAACGGCTGGCGATGCACCTGGCGGTGCTGCATCGGCATTGCGGCATTGCGCTGACCGATCAGGACGTGTTTGCAAACGTGGTCGGCGGCGTGCGCATCGGCGAAACCGGCGCGGATCTGGCCACACTGCTCGCCGTGCTGTCGTCTTATCGCAACCGAATCCTGCCCAAAGACCTCATCGTTTTTGGTGAGCTGGGGTTGACCGGCGAGGTGCGTCCCGTTGCCAACGGTCAGCAGCGCCTGGCCGAGGCGCGCAAGCACGGATTCAGCAAAGCGGTGGTGCCGTATGCCAACCGGCCAAAGGACGTGATTGAGGGCATGGCCGTGCACGGAGTGAAGAACCTTGCCTCCGCGATAGAAGTGCTCGACGAGTTGTAAGGCCAATCCTGTAGCCGCCCTCGCGCCTGCTAGCGGGTCAACGGTTTGTAGCGCACCCGCTTTGGCTCGCCCCCCATGCCTTGTTCTGCGAGCCGCTTCTTGTGGTCGAGTTCGTAGTCCGAGAAGTTGCCGGCAAACCACACCACCTGCGAACCCCCTTCGAACGACAGGATGTGCGTGGCGATCCGGTCGAGGAACCAGCGGTCGTGCGAGATCGCCAGCACGGTCCCGGGAAAGTTGAGCAGCGCTTCTTCGAGCGCGCGCAGAGTCTCCACGTCCAGGTCGTTGGTCGGTTCGTCGAGCAACAGCACGTTGCCACCGCGGCGCAACAGTTTTGCCAGATGAACCCGGTTGCGTTCACCGCCTGACAGGTCGCCCACACGTTTCTGCTGGTCGGCGCCTTTGAAATTGAAGCGCGATACGTAGCCGCGCGATTGAATTTCATAATTGCCCACCCGGATGAAATCCTGCTCATCAGAGATCTCCGCCCACACCGAGTTTTCAGCGACCAGGGCGTCGCGGCTCTGATCGACGTAAGCGAGGTGCACGGTCTCACCGAGATCGATGGCGCCGGAGTCAGGCTGTTCCTGCCCGGTCAGCATCTTGAAGAACGTTGATTTCCCTGCGCCGTTGCCACCGATTATCCCGACGATTGCGCCCTGAGGAATGCTCACATCGAGGTCTTCAATCAACAGCTGGTCACCGAAAGCCTTGCTGATGTGTCGCGCGTCGATCACCTTTTCGCCGAGGCGCTCGCCGGGCGGTATGTAGAGCTCCGCAGTTTCGTTGCGGCTCTGAGTTTCTCTGGACATCAGCTCTTCGAAGCGTTGCAGCCGGGCCTTGCTTTTGGCCTGGCGCGCCTTGGGATTCGAGCGGACCCAGTCCAGTTCCGATTTCATTGCCCGTTGCCGGGCTTTTTCCTGAGAGGCTTCCTGCCCCAGGCGTGTTTCTTTTGCTTCCAGCCAGGCGCTGTAGTTCCCTTCAAACGGAATACCGCGGCCACGGTCGAGTTCCAGAATCCAACCGGCCACGTTGTCCAGAAAATACCGATCGTGGGTTACCGCGATTACGGTACCCCGGTACTCGCCCAGAAAAAGCTCCAGCCAGGCAACGCTTTCCGCGTCCAGGTGGTTGGTGGGCTCATCGAGCAGCAGCATGTCGGGTTTCGACAGCAGCAGAGTGCACAATGCCACTCGGCGCTTCTCCCCGCCCGACAGATGTGTCACGTCCATATCCCAGGCGGGCAGCCGTAGCGCATCGGCGGCGATTTCCAGGGTGCGATCGATGTCCCATCCGTTTGCGGCATCGATGCTGGTTGCCAGCTCGCCCTGGCGTTCGAGCAACTCGCTCATCTCTTCATCGCTCATCGGCTCGGCAAACCGCTCGGAGATCTCGTTGTACTCGGTGAGCTCTGCCATGATCTCTCCCAGGCCCTGCTCGACGTTGCCACGGACGGTGAGCGACTCGTCCAGGCTCGGTTCCTGGGGCAGAAAGCCCACGCGGATGCCTTTCTGGGGGCGTGCCTCGCCTTCGAATTCCGCGTCGACGCCGGCCATGATACGCAGCAGGCTCGATTTTCCCGAGCCGTTCAGACCCAGTACCCCAATCTTCGCACCGGGAAAAAACGACAACGAAATGTTTTCTAAGATGATGCGCTTTGGCGCGACGGTCTTGGTGACCCCCTGCATGGTGTAAACGTATTGGGCCATATCGCGCCAGTTCGAAAACAAGGAGCGCGCACGCTACCGAAAACCCCGCCGTGCTTCAACGTAATCGGCGCTTGTTTTGGCCACGTGTGTGCCGTTCACCATCATGATGAGTCGATTGCGTACGAGATCGTGCGCAGGTGGGGTAAACTGCCGCGTTTCCAACAGGGCCTCCGATTGCGGAGTCATCAGAAAATGTTTGCACGAGACCAGCAGATAGCAGGATTTGACGACGAAATCGCCGCCGCTATTGCCGACGAGAACCGCCGCCAGGAAGAGCATATCGAGCTGATAGCCTCGGAGAACTACGCCAGTCCCCGAGTCCTGCAGGCCCAGGGAACGGTGCTGACCAACAAATATGCTGAGGGCTATCCGCAAAAGCGCTACTACGGCGGGTGCGAACATGTGGACCAGGTTGAGAATCTGGCCATCGAGCGCGTCAAAGCGCTGTTCGGCGCCCATTATGCCAACGTCCAGCCGCACTCCGGGTCTCAGGCCAATGCCGCCGCCTACCTGGCGCTGCTCGAACCTCATGACACCATACTGGGGATGAGCCTGGATGCCGGCGGTCACCTCACCCATGGCGCCGCCCCCAGCTTTTCCGGCAAGACTTATAACGCGGTCCAGTACGGGCTCAACAATGCGACGGGTGAGCTGGACTACGATCAGATCGAGCGCCTGGCCAACGAGCATCGACCGAAGATGGTCATCGGCGGGTTTTCCGCATACTCGCGCAGAATCGACTGGCAACATCTGCGTGACATCGCCGATTCCGTTGACGCATACCTGATGGTGGACATGGCCCACGTGGCGGGGCTGGTCGCGGTGGGCCTCTACCCGAACCCGGTGGCTATCGCCGATGTCACCACATCCACTACCCACAAGACCTTGCGGGGTCCCAGAGGTGGCATCATCCTCGCGCGGGAGAATGCCGAGATCGAAAAGAAGCTGAACTCCGCGCTGTTCCCGGGTTCTCAGGGCGGACCCCTGATGCATGTGATAGCGGCCAAGGCTGTGTGTTTCAAAGAGGCGCAACGCGCGGATTTTCGCGACTATCAGGAACAGGTGCTCGCCAACGCCCAGGTCATGGCTCAAGGGTTCCAGTCCCGAGGCTACAAGGTGGTGTCCGGCGGTACCGACAATCACCTGTTTCTGCTGGACCTCATCGACCACGAAATTACCGGCAAAGCCGCTGACGCCGCGCTGGGTCGTGCAAACATCACCGTGAACAAGAACGCGGTGCCGAACGACCCACGCTCTCCGTTCGTCACCTCGGGTTTGCGCATCGGTACGCCAGCGGTCACCACCCGGGGCTTCAAGGAGACCGAGTGCGAGAGCCTGACCACCTGGATGTGCGATGTGCTCGACGACATCGAAAATGACAACATGGTGGCCAGCGTTCGTCACAAGGCGATGGAACTGTGCCGGCAGTTTCCGGTTTACCAGGCCAACGCCGCGTGATCGCGGTGGTGACCTAGGCTCACGGTGACGAACTATGCATTGTCCTTTCTGCGGAGCCGACGATACCAAGGTCATCGATTCGCGGCTGGTGGCCGAAGGCGATTCTGTGCGCCGCAGACGCGAATGCCAGACCTGCGACGAGCGCTTCACCACGTTTGAAACTGCTGAGCTGGTGATGCCGCGCATCGTAAAGAGCGACGGCAACCGCGAACCATTCAACGAAGACAAGTTGCGCAACGGTTTGCAGAAGGCGTTGGAAAAGCGTCCGGTCAGCATTGAGGAGATCGAGAGCGCCCTGAACCGGATCACTCACCGGCTGCGCGCCACCGGCGAGCGCGAGTTGCCATCCCGGGAGGTTGGCGAGGCGGTCATGCTGGAGTTGCGCTCCCTCGACGGAGTCGCCTATGTACGGTTCGCATCGGTATACCGGGACTTTCAGGACGTGAGCGAGTTCGAAGCCGAAATCCAGAAGCTGGCCACCGACCGGGATTAGCCCAGGAATAGCAACAGTGCTGGCGAGCGCCTATGCTACGCAGCCCTGCATGTCCCCGGCCTGCGATGATCGCTGATTCCGACCTTTTGTATCTGCATGCCGCCATCGAGCTTGCCGCTCGAGGCATGTACTCGTGTACGCCGAACCCTCGTGTCGGCTGCATTATCGTCCGTGACGGCGAGGTCCTCGGACGCGGCTGGCATGTCCGTGCCGGGGAAGGTCACGCAGAGGTGAATGCCATCGCCAATGCCGCCTCATCGGTTGCCGGGGCGACGGTGTATGTGAGCCTGGAGCCGTGCGCCTTTCATGGCCGTACCCCGCCGTGTACTGAGACGTTGATTGAGGCCGGCGTCGTTCGAGTGGTTGCCGCAATGACCGATCCCCACCCCAGGGTGGCGGGCCAGGGGTTCGCTGTTTTGCGACAGGCAGGCATTTCGGTGGACGTGGTTGAGCTTGCCGAAGCCCAGACCCTGAATGCGGGGTACCTGAAACGTCAGCGGACATCGCGACCGCTGGTACGGTTGAAAACAGCCATTTCGCTGGATGGCCGTTCCGGAATGGCCTCCGGAGAGAGCCAGTGGATTACCAGTGTCGCGGCGCGCTCCGACGTCCAGGCCTGGCGCGCACGCAGTTGTGCAATATTGAGCGGTTCGGGAACCCTGCTGGCCGACGACGCCCGACTCACGGTGCGCGCTGCACGCTTTGAAGTGGAAGGGCGCATTCGTCAGCCGCTGCGCGTGATCGTGGACTCGCACCTTCAGCTGACCGCCGGTGCCGCGGTCTTCTCGGAGCCCGGACAGACGCTGATCGTCCACTCCGACGGCGCCCAGCCGAAAGTTTCGGGTGCCGAGCACCTGGTGATGGGCGCCCGGGGTGCCAAGGTCGATCTGGCGGCACTGCTTGATGAACTCGGCGCCCGTGGCTGCAACGAATTGCTCGTCGAGGCCGGAGCCGGACTTCTGGGCGCACTGCTCGATGCGCAGCTGTGGGATGAGTTGCTCGTGTACCTTGCGCCGAAGCTGCTCGGAAGTGATGCGCGGCCGCTGGCAAATCTGTCTCTCACCAGCATGAGCGAGGCCGTTCAAGCTAAAATAGCCGATTGCGTACCGGTGGGTGACGATCTTCGCATCCGGCTCACGCGCACTTGAACAGGATCTCTTAATCATGGCCGCTAAAACGAACCCGTGGGCGCGCAGGCGCTCCCGGCGGGCGTTGGTGCAAGCCGTCTATCAGTGGCAGATGGCGAACACGGACGCCGGGGTGGTGGAACGTGAGTTCCTCGAATCCCAGGCAATGGAAAAGGCCGACGTTGCGTTCTTTACTGAGTTGCTCCGCGGGGTGCTGGGTGACTGCGCCGGAGTTGATGCGTTGTTCGTGGAATACCTGGATCGCGAAGTGGCCAGCCTTGACCAGGTTGAAAGGGCTATTTTGCGGCTGGGTTCGTTCGAGTTGAGGAACCGCATCGATGTGCCGTATCGAGTGGTGATCGACGAGTACGTGGAGCTTGCCAAGTTGTTCGGTGGGCAGGACGGCTACAAGTACATCAACGGCGTGTTGGACCGGCTGGCTCGCGAGGTTCGAAAGGTCGAGCGGCAAGGCTCGTGAACGAGTTCGCACTGATCTCAGAAATACTCTCGGAGCTCGCAGAAACGACCGCCGGAGCGGGGGTTCGAGTGGGACCAGGCGATGATGCCGCGGTGACCATCGTTCCCGGCGATGCGGAACTCGTTTCATCCATTGATGCATTAGTCGCGGATGTTCACTTTCCAGCAGCCGCGGGCGCAGCGCTCGTTGGCTATCGTGCCCTGATGGTGAGCCTTTCCGATCTTGCCGCGATGGGTGCCCGGGCGGAATTTGCGCTGGTTGCATTGACGCTTCCGAAACTGGACGCGGACTGGGCACGCGGGCTTGCCCGAGGCATGGCCAGGGCTGCGCGAGCGACCGGGGTCTCCATCGTCGGTGGCAATATTGCGCGCGGACCGTTGACGATCACGGTGAGTGTGCACGGCTGGGTGCCGGCGGGAGAATCGATTCTGCGCAACGGCGCAAAACCTGGAGATCAGATCTACCTCACCGGCACGCTTGGCGGTGCGGCCGCGGCGCTGGCCGGCGGCAAGCTTGCCGGGTGTTGTGATGAGGCCGACCTGGATGAACTGCAACGCAGGTACTTTCTCCCCCAGGCGCGGTTGACCGCGGGCGCTGCGTTGCGGGGTGTTGCCAGCAGCGCAATAGATGTGTCTGATGGTTTGTTACAAGACCTGCAACACGTCTGCCGCGAAAGCGGTGTC
>JAYGEV010000287.1:0-3440 GCA_046582225.1 Pseudomonadales bacterium | reverse complement strand
ACCTTCGCGCATCGCCTCGCCAAAGCCCGAGGCGCCCGGGCGCAACCTCGATGACAACGCATGCCATTGCCAGCCGGTCGAAAGCGCGGTTCGAAACCCCATGATGTCGTAGGTCTGATTGATAGAGTGTTTGTTGGCCGCCAACAGGTCCGGCGCAATCTGGGACATCGGTCTGAGTTCGCGCATCACCTGTTCATCGAGTTGATCCGCGGCAAACGATTTAGCGACCCAGCCCATTTCAGCCGCCTCTTTACCGGTGACCGAGTTCCCGGTCAGCTGGAGATACTTGGCACGCGCCATGGACATCTTCCACGGAAAGTAGAGGGTGTCGGGCGAGGTCATGCCGCGCATCGGCGGGTAGCCGATTCGCGCATCATCCGCAACAAACGCGATATCCGCCATGGAAAGGATCTCGGTACCACCCGCCACGCAGTGGCCATGGGCTTTGACAACAACGGGCTTGAGCAAATCCCAGATGGTCATCCAGTCGCGAACACAACTGCGGGCGAACTGGTCGGTCCAGCCATCAAAGTGACGCGAATTGACATAACCCTCTTTCTGATACCCTTGATCTGCCGGTGTCATGTCATAGCCTGAGCAAAACGACGGGCCCGCACCGTCGATCAGAACCACGCTGACATCGTCGTCTGCTTCAGCGCGTTTCAGCGCTGCAACCAGTTCATCGCGCATTCTGAACGATAAAGCATTGCGTTTTTCGGGCGCGTTTAACGTCACGCACGCGATTCGGTCTTCGATGCGATACAGAATCTGTTCGTACTCAGCCATAATTTCCCCTCGAGTTTTGTCCTTCATTGGCACGGTATCATATGCCGGCAGCGGCACTAGAATTCGCTAAACTTCGTCGCGAACCCAACAGGAATTGTCAGCCATGTCCGGAACCGTAGACAGCATCTATCTCGCAGGCACGCATGGCGAGATTCAACGGTCGGTTGGCGCTGCCAAACTCACCACCGGCGTCGGCCTGGAAGGCGATCGCTACGCAAACGCAAACAGCGGGATCGTCAGCCTGGTCGAGGTCGAAGCGGTAGAGCAGTTCAATGACCGTACCGGTCTAACGATCGGCGTCGCCGATACCGGCCGCAACATCGCCACGCGAGGCGTTCGATTAAACGATCTGGTGGGCAAACAATTTCGTATAGCCAATGTGTTGCTCGAAGGTTTCGAGTTATGCGAACCATGTGCAACTCTCGGCAAACGGCTGGCGACCGACGCGGTGGACGGTCCCGAAATCGTTGCAGCCTTCACACACGCAGCCGGAATACGAGCGTTCGTCCGCGAGACCGGCGACATCGAACCGGGAAGCATCATCGAAGGGGCTTGAACCCCCAACGATCTGGACTTGTATCTAACAGCGTCGACTCGTCGACCGAAAAGGAGAACAGCACATGCGCGGCGGCCAGGTATTCATGGAAGGTCTGTTGGCCCACGGGGTTGATTGCATATTCGGCAATCCCGGCACCACCGAAAACTCATTGCTCGACCGGCTGATCGACACACCACAAATCGAATACTACGTTGCCTTACACGAGGGTGTGGCCGTGTGTGCAGCAAGCTTCTATGCCCAGGCGAGTGGGAAAACCGGGATCGTGAATCTGCACGTGGCACCCGGCCTGGGAAACGGAATCGGCATGATGTACGGCGCCTTGAAGGCGAACTCACCGATAATCGTTACCGCCGGCCAGCAGGACACCCGAATGCGCCTGCGCGAACCGCTGCTGTCCCACGATCTGGTCGCGATGGCCGCGCCCGTTACCAAGTGGAGTGCAGAACCCCGCAGCGCAGACGAGATGGGCCCGATGCTGCGCCGGGCTTTCAAGATCGCCAACGAACCGCCTCGCGGGCCGGTGTTCATGGCGCTGCCCGTGGACATCATGGAGCAGGATACCGAGATCGGCGCGAGCACAAGCGGCGAATTGAGATATGGCGCAGTGGCAGACGCCCAGGGCATTGCGCAACTTGCCCGATCACTGGTTGCGAGCGCCTCTCCGGCCATCATCGTTGGCGACGATATAGCCGTTGAAGGTGCCCATCGGGCGCTACTGGAGCTGGCCGAGAAAACCGGCGCCAGCGTGTGGCAACAGGGATTGCGCACGCAGGTGTCGTTTCCAAACAATCATCCCAACTACCGCGGCTCGCTGGCTTTTGAAGCCGGCGCCATTCGCAGCGCGTTGGCCGGCCATGATCTGATCCTGTTGACCGGAGGTCCGTTCTTCGAAGAAATCTGGTTCGACGCGATCAACGCACTCCCCGACAGCGCAACCATCGCACACCTTGAGTCGAGCCATGAACGGGTTGCCCTGAACTTCAGCCCAAGCCTGGGCCTGGTCGGAAATCTGCGCACCTCCCTGGAAAGTCTCGTGGAGGAACTCGAGTCACACGTGGACGGCGCCTACCGTGAAACCGCAATCAAGCGGAACGCCGAACTCGCTGCGAATCAGCAAGCCGCTCGGAAGGCGACCACAGAGCGCCTCGAGCGCCAAGGGGACACCCAGCCCATGACCCCAGCCCGGGCGATCTTCGAGATGAGCCAGGTGTTACCCCAGGACACCATTGTGGTCGATGAGTCCATCACCGCCTCGCTCGAGGTGGGCCGGGCATTCGATTTCCGCGGTCCCGGTGACTTCTTCGCCGGCGCCGGAGGCGGCATTGGCCAGGGTATCGCCGGTGCGCTGGGGGTCCAGGTGGCCTGTCCGGATCGTCGGGTGCTGGCCCTGTCTGGCGACGGATCGGCGATGTACAGCATTCAGGCGTTATGGACGGCCGTTCACCACCAGCTGCCCATCGTGTTCGTCATTCTGTCGAACCGCGAGTACCGCATTCTCAAACACAACATAGACATCTACCGGCAGCGTTTCGACACGCCTTCAAACAAGCCGTATCCGCATATGGATCTGACGTCACCACAACTCGGCTTTCCAGCACTGGCCCAGGGGCTGGGCATGCGCGCAGAAGTGATCGCCGACGCCAGCGAAATAGCAGGGGCGATGGAGCGAGCGTTCGCCGCCAACGCCCCTTATCTGCTGGAGATCGCAATCTCCGGCAAGCCATAGGACACGATATTGAAGAGGATCCAGCCGTGAGCGATCGGAATGAGGGGCTGATACCCGCAGCCGGAAACGGGCTCATGCATCGACGCGTATTTCTGCGCGCTGGCCTGGGCATGGCAGGTGGATTGAGCCTGCTGTGCGCTGAAGCGGTCGCAGGCGCCCGTCCGAAATGGGCCCAGGCACCGGGTCGCGGCATGAACCGCTACGGCGTTCCTTCCAGCTTCGAGGACATCGGTCGGGTCCGCATCAGTTCCCAGCGCGGCACGGACGGCAGCGGTGCTTCAAGCACACCGCTGGAGCAACTCAACGGGGTGATCACTCCCAGCGGGTTACACTTCGAACGCCACCACAGCGGCATCCCCGACATCAACC